>CAZMRP010000165.1:0-6639 GCA_964568275.1 uncultured Myxococcales bacterium | reverse complement strand
CGGTCGAAGACGCGTGGCGCCCCTACCGGTCGAAGACGCGTGGCGCCCCTACCGGATCGTTGTTCCCCCGTCCCCTCGCCCCGTCGCCTCCGCGAACTCTGTGACTCCGCGGTGGACCCGAACTCCGCGCCCTTCGCGCCTCCGCGGTTCTTCCCCCCCCGTCCCCCCGTCGACCACGTCCACGTCCACGTCCACGATCACGCTTGCCGTCTTGAACGCCGGACGGCGTTCCAACACCCAACCCACCGGCGCCCTTGACGTAATTCCGGTCCGGGCGCTAACCTGCCCTGCCCGTGAAAGGCGGAACGACGGGCGGGGAAGTTACGGAGGCCCCGGCGACGGATCGCCGGGCCCACGAGGGTCCCAAGACCCCGTGACGACGAAGAAATCAGCCGTCCTCAAAACGGGGCCCCGCGCCGACCGAAGGGGCCGGAGGCCGCCCGCTCGGAGGCCGCCCGACCCAACGAGGTCCCCCGATCCCCGCATCGCCGAGGTCGTTCGCCGACTGGTCGCGTTCCTCAACCCCCAACGCGTCATCCTCTTCGGCTCCCGAGCCCGAGGCGACCACATGCCCAAGTCCGATATCGACCTCGCCGTCGATGCCCCTCGCGCCGGGCCGAACCCCCTCTTCGCCTTCCAGGACAGCATCGATGCCGACCCGCCCACGCTGCTCGGCATCGACGTCGTGCTGCTGCACGAGGTCGGCCCGGAGTTCCGCGCGCGGATCGAGCGCGAGGGCCGCGTGTTGTATGAGCACCGAGAGACTTAACTTCTCGCAGGAAAAGCTCGGACGCGCCCTGGACCGCCTCGACGAGGTCCTCGCCCTGCCCGGCGATGGCCTCGCAGTCGATGCCGCGATCCAGCGCTTCGAGTTCACCTTCGAGCTGTTCTGGAAGACGCTCAAACGCGCCCTCGAGGAGGCCGGCCGTCGTCCAAGCGGGTCTCCGCGCGATGTCTTGTCGTTCGGCTGGCGGGACGACTGGCTCGACGGCGACGAGCAGCTCTGGCTCGACATGCTCGCGGATCGGAATCGTACCTCGCACCTCTACGACGAGGCCCTTGCGCGCCAGGTCTACGCCCGCATCCGCGACTACGCCCCACCCATGCGCCGCGCCTACGACGACCTCTGCCGCCGCTTCGGCCTCCCCAAAACCACGCCGAAGCCCACCCCCTCCACCGCCCGCGAGGGTAGGGCGCCCTACCGCAAGACGACTCGACCCAACGCCGTTCGCAAACCAACGGCCAAGATCCGCCGGAAACCAACAGCCAAGAGCCAACAGCGTCGACTCAGGACGACTTCATGACCTCAACCCGTGCTCTACGAACCGGTATCACCGGCCAGGACGGCAGCCGGACGGTTGCCTGTCGTCGCGCCCAGGGGGATCACGATGGCTGAACGGGATCTGCCCGGTACCCGCTTCACCGAGGAGGAGATCGTCGCTGCCGTGCTCCGGATGCGACCGGCTGCGCGCCGTCGCGTGCTGGCTCGCTTGATCCGCTCGTCGGCCGCCCCGGGGACCCGACCCGCCGCACCGGCGCCCAGACCGCGACGCCCGGACGACGACGAACTCCGGGCTGCCGTGGCGGCGAGTGCCGGCGTGCTGCGCTTGACGGAAGATCCGGTTGACTGGCAACGGCGCATTCGTGCCGAGTGGGACGATCGGTAGCCATGGCCTTTCTGCTCGATACCAACGTGCTGATCTACCATCTCGGCGGAGATGCCCGCATGGCCCGCTGGATGCAGCCAACCCCCACCACCCGCCCCGCCGTTTCCGTGATCACGCGCATCGAGGTCCTCGCGCACCATTCGGTGGCGGGGACCCCGGAACCGGCGGTCCGCCGATTGTTGGACTCTCTCGAGACACTCGGTCTCTCCGATTCCGTGATCGAACGCACCGTTCGTCTCCGACGGGACCATCGCCTGAAGCTGCCCGATGCCATCATCGCCGCGACCGCCGTTGCCTCCGACCGCGTCCTGGTCACGAACGATCTGCGGGGCTTCGCCGCCGTCCCCGGGTTGCGCCTCGCCGGCCCCTTCGCCTCGGCCGCGCCCGACGCCCGCGACCGCGGCCCCCGCTACCGGAAATCAACGCGCCCCAACGCCGTTCGCAAACCAACGGCCAAGATCCGCCGGAAACCAACAACCAAGAACCGCCGGAAGCCAGGGACCAACAACCATCGACCCAGCCAACAGCGAACGGCCAACAGCCAACAGCGTCGAAATCAAATTCGAATTCGACCCTTGATCAAAGACAACCCATGACTTCAACCCGAGCTCTACTAACCGGTATCACCGGCCAGGACGGCTCCTACCTCGCCGAACTCCTCCTCGCCAAAGACTACGAGGTCTTCGGCATCAAACGCCGCTCCTCGTCCCTCAACACCGAGCGCATCGACCACCTCTACCAGGACCCCCATGTCGACGCCCGGCGCTTCACCATGCTCTACGGAGACCTCGGCGATGCCTCCGCCCTCGCCCGCATCGTTCGCGACGTCAAACCCGACGAGATCTACAACCTCGCCGCCCAGAGCCACGTGCAGGTCTCCTTCGAGGTCCCCGAGTACACCGCGGACATCGATGCCCTCGGCGCGGTCCGCCTCCTCGAGGCCATTCGCGAGTCCCACGCGGAGAAGCGCACGAAGTTCTACCAGGCCTCCTCTTCCGAGCTGTACGGCAAGGTCCGGGAGACGCCCCAGCGCGAGACCACCCCCTTCTACCCGCGTTCGCCCTACGCCGCCGCGAAGGCCTATGCGTTCTACATCACGCAGAATTACCGGGAGGCCTACGGCATCTTTGCGGTCAACGGCATCCTGTTCAACCACGAGTCGCCCCGCCGGGGCGAGACGTTCGTCACCCGCAAGATCACCCGGGCGGCCGCTCGCATCGCGCAAAAACTCCAAGAGCGTCTCTATCTCGGCAACCTCTCCGCGAAACGCGACTGGGGGTTTGCCGGCGACTACGTCGAGGCGATGTGGCGGATGCTCCAGGCTCCCGAGCCCGACGACTACGTCGTCGCCACGGGCGAGCAGCATTCGGTCCGTGATTTCTGTTCGCTGGCCTTCGCCGAAGCCGGCCTCCCTATCGAATTCCGTGGCTCCGGGATCAAGGAAGAAGGCATCTCGCAATCGGACGGCCGGGTCCTGGTCCAGGTGGACCCCCGCTACTTCCGCCCCACCGAGGTCGAATCGCTCCTCGGTGATTCGACGAAGGCCCGGCAGAAGTTGAGCTGGAAGCCGACCATGTCTTTCCCCGACCTGGTCGCGTTGATGGTCAAATCGGATCTGGCAAAAACCCGCCGCCTCGTCGAGGGCATCGGCCAAGAAGGCCCGGTCGACTCCGGCAAGGACGAACGGTAGGTGCGAGGCTGAGGAGTGGGTTCCGAACACTCGCCGTTGGAGCTGACAGGCCATGCCGAACGAGCGCTTGCGGAGCGCGGCATCGAGCAAGCTTGGGTCGCCCGGGTGCTTGCGACGCCGGATTCGGTGTATCCTCGAGATGACGGCACGGTGCACGACGTGGCGCCCGTGTCGGAGAGGGATGGACGGATGCTCCGAGTCGTGACGAGTTCCTCTGCCGGTCGCCTGCGCGTCGTCACGGCGTTCTTCGACCGGCGCCTCGGGAGGAAGCCATGAGACTCACGGTCGACCGTGAAGCCGATGCCCTGTACTTCCGCCTCGACGAATCGGCCGTCGCGGAGTCCGAAGAGGTTCAGCCCGGCGTCGTCCTCGACTACGACGCCAAAGGCCACGTCGTCGGCGTCGAGATCCTCGGCCTCAGCAAGCGCGTCCCCGCAGACGCCCTGAAGAACCTCCACTTCCACGCCGCCTGAGCATCGTGGAGTGGGCCAGGAAGAACGGTAGGCCGATGTGCGGCGGAAGGCCTCCAAGGAGCGCGTCTAGATGAGCGAAGTCGTCTTTGTGGTCGAACAGGCGCCCGAGGGCGGTTACACCGCCCGTGCCGTCGGTGACTCGATCTTCACCGAGGCCGACACCCTGGACGACCTGCGTAACGAAGTCCGTGACGCCGTTCGGTGTCACTATGACCAGGCACGCCGTCCGGCCGTCATTCGCCTGCAAGCGGTAGGGGGAGGTTGAAATGTTGAGAAACTACATTCGCGAGGCGATGCGCAAGGCGCACTACGAGATCCTCGAAGACGACGGGACCTTCTACGGGGAGATCCCGGGCTTCCAGGGAGTCTTGTCCAACGCCACCTCGCTCGAGGAGTGCCGGGAACAGCTCGAACAGGTCCTCGAGGAGTGGGTCCTCTTCCGTGTCTCACGCAACCTGCCGCTTCCTGAGGTTGCCGGAAGCACGTCGCCCGCCGTTGGCCCAATTCACCGGTAGGGGCGCCACGTAGCCCTGAGCTTTGCGAAGGGCGAGTGCGCCCACATCCACAAAGAACACGATGTCATTCTTCACGCGAAAACGTTTCACCGTCACCGGCGCCAAGGGCTTCTTGGGAACGCACCTTCTGCGGAAACTTGCTCAGCGCGGAGCGCAGCACGTCCACATCGCCGACCTCCCCGACTACGACCTCACGAACCTCTCCGACGTCCGGCGGATGTACGACGACGGCAAACCCGACATCGTGATCCACCTCGCCGCCGTCGTCGGCGGCATCGGAGCGAACCGGGAAAACCCCGGAAAATACTTTTACGACAACCTGATGATGGGGGTGCAGCTCATCCACGAGGCGCATCTCCGTCGCCTCGAGAAGTTCGTTGCGCTCGGCACCATCTGTGCCTATCCGAAGTTCACGCCGGTCCCGTTCAGGGAGGACGACCTCTGGATTGGGTATCCCGAGGAAACGAACGCTCCCTACGGTCTGGCGAAGAAGATGTTGCTGGTCCAGTCCCAGGCCTATCGCCAGCAGTACGGGTTCAACGGCATCTTCCTTCTCCCCGTCAATCTCTACGGGCCCGGGGACAACTTCGACCCCCGCAGCTCGCACGTGATCCCGGCGCTCATCCGCAAGTTCGTCGACGCCGTCGACTCCAACGCTCCCGAGGTTGAGATCTGGGGCACTGGCAACGCCTCTCGCGAGTTCCTCTACGTCGACGATGCGGCCGAGGGCATTCTCCTGGCCACTGAGAAGTACGACTCTCCCGACCCGGTGAATCTGGGTGCCGGCTTCGAGATCAAGATCGGCGACCTGGCCCGCAAGATCGCCAAGATCTGTGGCTTCAAGGGAAGGCTGCGGTTCAATTCGGACTACCCGGATGGTCAACCCCGCCGCATGCTCGATACCACCCGCGCCAAGGAGCGCTTCGGCTTCGTTGCCGGCATGTCCTTCGACGACGGCCTGCGTCGGACCGTGGAATGGTGGCGTGAACATGGACGCTGAACGACGTTCCGTCGGGGCGCCATATCGTTGCCCCGATCGTCCGGTAGGGGCGCCACGTAGCCCTGAGCGAGCGCAGCGAGCCGAAGGGCGAGTGCGCCCGCCGTCGTTGCTCCCACCGTCGTCGTTCACCTTCCCCGCATTCCGTGTTCTGTTGTCCCTTGTTCTGTTGTTTCCCCTTCTCTCCCATTCCCTCGCCCTCGCCCAGGACTGGCCCATGTGGCGCCACGACCCACAGCGCACGGCCGTCCAGTCGCTCCCCGGCCTGATCGACATTCCCGCCGTCAAATGGAGCCTGCCCCTCGGCGGCTCCCTCGGCGGCACGCAGTTCCTCGTCGAGGACGTCAACCTCGACAGCGAGCCCGAGGTGGTTCTGATTCGCGGCGGCCGCGTCGTCGCCCGCCACTTCGACGGCACCGTCGTCTGGGCCACCGAGCCCCTTGCTGCCTGGTGGGTCCTTGCGACCGCCGACCTCGACCGCAACGGCCGCCCCGAGGTCTGGGCCGCCTCCTACTGGACCGGCGTCTTCGCCCTCGACGGCACCACTGGTGCCGTCCTGTGGCGCACCGACCCGACGCTCAACGCCCGCCAGGCTCCCACCGTGTTTCCCATCGACGTCGAATCCGACGGCATCTCCGAGCTCTACGTCGGCGACTGGGGCGGCGCGATGGGCGGCACCGGCACCGGCCGCGTCTACGCCTTTCCCGCCGGGTTCTCCGCCTCCGTCCCGGTCACCACGTTCGACGTCTCCGCCCACGGCTACTGGAACGCCCAGGGCCAGGACCCGGGCGACATGGACGGTGACGGCCGCCCCGACATCCTGGCCCTCTCAAACGACCACGCAATCCTCTATGACCCGGCGACCGGAGCGCCCCGCCTCACCAGCCCCGACCTGACTGTCTTTCCCTATGGCGGCGCACAGATCACTCTGGCCGACCTTGATCGAGACGGTAGGGACGAAGGGATCATCGCCTCCAACAACGGCGGCGGCCTCTTCACCACTGCGAAACGGTTCGGCATCCTCGAAGTCGAGTCCGGTGCCCTGGTGGCTCGCTGGCAGGTCTTCATCGACCCCACCGCGGGCCAGCATCGCTTCGTCCGCCGGCCCTACGCCGACCTCGTTCCCGGCGGGCCGCTCGAGCTGTTCCATTCCGTCCACGAGCCCGCCACCGGTTGGACCACTCGGATCTACACCGGTGACGCCGTCTCCGGCTCCCCGTTGCTTACCCTCTCCGACCGCGTTGCCGTTGGAACCGACGACCTCGACGGCGACGGATCGGCCGAGTTGTTCGTGATC
>CAZMRP010000164.1:0-8922 GCA_964568275.1 uncultured Myxococcales bacterium | reverse complement strand
GACCTCGGCTGCGGGCCGGGCGCCCAGACGCTGCACCTGGCCGAGTTGCTGCCGGAGGCCCGGATCGTCGCCGTGGACAACCACTCGCCGTTCGTCGCCCGCGCCGCGCAACGGATCCGGGCGGCCGGGGCGGCCGAACGGGTGCGCGCGGAGGTCGGCGACATGGCCGAGCTGCCGTTCGCCGACGAGTCGTTCGACCTGCTGTGGTGCGAGGGGGCGGCGTACATGATCGGGGTCACGAACGCGCTGCGGTCCTGGCGGCGGCTCGTGGCTCCGGGCGGACGGCTGGCCTTCAGCGAGGCGATCTGGTCGAAACCGGGGGCGCCGGCGGAGCTGCAGGCGGTGTGGGACGAGGAGTACGTGGAGATGACCGACGCCGCCGGGACGCTCTCGCGCATCGCCGCCGCCGGCTGGCGGTCGCTCGGGTGGTTCGAGCTGCCGCGGACGGCGTGGTGGGACGAGTTCTACACGCCGATGGAGCGGGTGCTGGCCGAGCGGCGGGCGTCCTGGGCCGCGGAGCCGCGGGCGCTCGAGACGCTGTCCTCCCTCGCGGCGGAGATCGAGCTGATGCGGCGCTGGGGCGGCTGGTACAACTACGGGTTCTTCGCGGCGCGACCCGACGATTGAGCGGGGACGGGGCGGCGGCCGGCCGGCGGAGCGCCGGCGGGCACCGGTTCAGGCAGCGCCGGGGCGACGCCCCCGCTCGGCCTTCTGCTGCAGCTTCTCGCCGAGGATGCCGCCGCCGTAGCCGAGGGCGGCGAGCAGGGCGAACACGACCAGCGTGATCATGATGCCGCCGGCGCCGCCGGCGAATCCCGAGCCGGTGGAGGCGGAGAGCACCGCGTTGATCGTCGCGGCCGCGATCGACGCGATGGCCGGCTCCTTGACGGTGTAGCCTTTCGAGTACCGGCCGACGATGATGCCGACGAGGAAGTACACCGCCGCGCCGATCAGGAAGATCAAGCCGATCGCCCCGTAGGGGCTCGGGTCGCGCGTCTCGAGCACCATCTTCCGGATGATCACGGGCGTGAGGGTCATGTGCACGATGATCTGGAACAGCAGGATCAGCCCGGTGCCGGCGGCGACCCAGCCCCACTGGATCCTCCCGCCGCCGGCCGGCTCCACCGGCTCGTCGTCGACGGGGGCGCCGAGGGCCTTGCCGCACTGTCGGCAGAAGCCGGAACCCGGCGGGCTCTCCGCCCCGCACGCAGCGCACCGCAGTTCGTTCGCCATCGCACTCCTCCCTTCATCGACCGGCATGCTTGGAGCGAGTCGCTTGTACCACATCGGACTCCCCGCTTGCATCCCTCCGGTGACCGCTCACTCGGGCGTCACCTGCACCGTGTGGAGCGCGGTCCGGGCGTCCACCCGGACCGCCCAGCGTCGTGGTCCGGCCGGCTCGACGCTCCAGGTTCCGCCGGGGTCCGACGAGGTGAAGCGCGGGGTGCCCCAGTCGTCGGGGACGACCAGCACCGTCGGCTCGCCCAGGCCGGTCTCGCGCCAGGCCAGCTCGAGCGTCCGGGTGCGGCGGTCGTAGCTCGTCGCGAACAGCCGTCCGGCCACGCGGTGGGCGTAGGGCCGGACGAGCGCCGCGTGCAGCGGATAGGGGGTGCCGTCCGGCCCGAGCAGCGAGAAGCTGCCGGGGTGGCCGCGGCCGTAGTCCCAGACCAGGGCCGAGCCGCCGCGGGCCAGCGTCTCGTCGAGCACGTCCGCCAGATAGGCCGGGCCGTCCGGTACGTCGTTGCGCGTGCCGAACTCGCCGAGCGCCAGCGGCGCGCCGAGCTCCACGGCGTCGGCCAGGACGTCGTCGAGGTCCCGGCGGACGCGGTCGAGCAGGCTCGCGTCGTACTCGCCCGAGTGGGCGAACGTCGGGTAGTAGTGCGGCGCGAAGACCTCCCCGGCGCCGAAGGGCGGGAGGCGCGTCGAGATCACGAAGTCGTAGGTCAGCGACGGCTCGAGGAACAGCGGCCGGGCGAAGCCGACGGCGGCGAGGCCCGCGGCGACGTGGTCGTAGAACGGGGCCAGGAAGGTCCGCTCGAAGCCCGAGGTGATCGTCCCGGGGCACGGCTCGTTCATCAGATCGAAGCCCACGACGGCCGGGTGGTCGCCCAGGGCCGCGGCCGCCCGCGCGCAGGCGTCGCGGTACTCGTCCCACAACGTCCGGTCGGCCCAGAAGGCGTCGAAACAGGCGTTGACCTCCTCGGACATGTACCCCATGAACCACGGTTCGGTGGGCACGAAGGATGCGTACAGGGCCTCGTCGCAGGCCCAGCGCGGCGCGCCGGCGAACCCGAAGCCGCGGCCGAACAGGTCCTGGTGCATGTCGAGCAGCACGGCGATGTCGCGCGCGGCGCAGCGGTCCAGCTCGGTGCGCAGGCGCGCGAGATAGTCGTCGTCCCAGCGGCCCCGCTCGGGCTCCACCCCCTCCCAGAACAGCAGCAGGCGCACCAGCGTGACGCCCCAGGCGGCGAGGCGGTCCAACTCCGCGTCGGTGAGACCGGCCATCAGGTCGGGCGCCCACTTGGCCGACTCGGAGACGTTGACCCCCAGGTAGTACAGCTCGCGTCCCGACTCGTCGACCAGCGCCGGGGGCAACGGCGGCTCGTCGACGCCGTCGTCCTCCTCGCCGTCGGCCGTCGCCTCGCCGTCGGCAGCGGCGTCCGCTGACGAGTCGGAGCCGGGGCAGCCGGGCAGGGCGCCGAGGAACAACAGCGACGAAAGGAGGCGCATGGAGCGAGTCTGCCGCGTCGACGCGACGGCGTCCAGCTCACATGCAGTAAATGCGTTCGGGATCGCAGTAGCCGGTGACGTCGGTATGGCAGCAGCCGTTGTCGCAATCGGCGTTCGACGCGCAATCGGGCAGACAGGTGTCGACGCCCCAGCCCATCGGGCCGCAGCGGCTGCCGGTCGGGCAATCGGCATCGAGCGTGCAGAGCGGGTAGCAGAGCCCGGGGAACACCGTGCCGCCGGAACACTCGAAGCCGGACGGGCAGGCATCCCCGGGGCCGCACTCCTCCGCACACAGGCCGTGCGGGTAGCCGGTCAGCGACTCCGAGATGCAGAACGCCCCGCGGCACCCCTCGGTCAGCCGGCACGGTCCGCCCAGTGCCGCGTCGTCCCGAGGCGGCTGGCAGCGGCCGTAACCGTAGCTCGCGGCGCCGAGGAACACCCCCGCGTACGGATCGCAGGTCCACAAGGTCTCGCCGCAGCCCCCGCTCGATTCCCGGCAGTCGGGTGCGCAGACGTCGCGATTGCGTCCCCATTCCGGCCCGACCGACTTGCAGGTGTATCCCGGCCGCGAGCAGCTGTCGGGGAGGCGCGTGCAGGTCTGCATGCAGATGCCGGTGTTGTTCGGGTCGAGCGCCGTGGCGTCGCCGTCGTCGTTGCAGGGATCGTTCGTCAGGCTGTCGTCGTCGTCGATGCACGACAGGACGCAGGCGCTGCCGGAGCCGCAGTCCGTGTCGAGCAGGCAGTCGCGGGTGCAGTAGCCCCGCGGCCAGCCGCCGAACAGCGCTCGCTCGGCGAGGCAGTACGACCTCGCCGCGCAGTCCGCATGGTGCTCGCACGGCTGGCCGATCGCCGCGCCGGCGGGCTCGTGGCACAGCGGCGGCCGGCTGGCGGCGTCGCAGACCTGGCTTCCCGGACAGCCGGTGGCGCTCGTGCAGAACGGCAGGCACACGGGCGGAGTCGGACCGCTGTCGTCCGGATCCAGGCAGTTGTAGTAGTCACCGAGTGCGCGACACTCGTCGCCCAGATCGCACCGCTCCAGGCAGACGAAGATACCGGCGACCATCTCGGCGCACACGGCTTCTTCGGCACCTCCCGGGCAGTCGTCGTCCAGATGGCAGCCGATGCCGGTGCAGTAGCCGTCCGGCGCCTCGATCGCCCAGACCATCGTCAGGCACTCGCCCGGAACGCGGCCGTCGGCACAGTCGTCGGCGGTCACGCAGCGCGAGCCGACCGGCCCGCCGGTGTCGGTGGTCCCGCCGTCATCCTCGACGACGTCCGTGGGTCCATCGGCGTCGGCATCCGCGTCGGCGTCGGCATCGGCGTCGGCGTCGGCGTCGGCGTCGGCGCCGGTGTCCGCGTGGTCCTCGACCTCGGTGGTGCCTCCATCGGCCGGCGCATCCTGGAACAGCGACAGACTGCACGCCGACGGAATCGCGCACCAGGCCAGCAGGAGCAGCGGACCGATCGAGCGACACCTCATGCAGCCTCCCTCTCCGGCACTCCCGTCACGACGTCGTCGGACTCGGCGGCCCGGACCGACACTCAGGAAAGGCTACGAGGCGCACGGCGGCAAGTCAACGTCCGGGCGACCGCCGCCCGGGCGACCACCGGGGTGGACCGAGCGGGTCGTCCGCGTCGTCGGCGCGTCGTCGGCGCGTCGTCGCGTCGGCGTCGGCGATTGGACGACGGCGGCGGGCGTGATACCGTTCCGGCATCCGGCGAGCTGCAGGGACCGTGGAGGACGGCAGCCGTGGTCCGGGCGGCTCGATCGGGGAGAGGAGAGCCGGCGATGCGTGCGACGGTACGCGGCGGGCCCTGCTGGATCTGGGCGCTGGTCGTCGTCGGTTGCGGCGGGTCGTCGGGCACGCCGGAGGACGACGCCGACGTCCCGGGAGACGCGGCGCCGGACGTGGCGGTCGAGGACCGGTACGAGGCGGAAGACGACGCGGCGGCGGACGGGCCGGCGGACGTCCTCGACGACGCCGGGGATCCTCTCGACGTTCCCGCGGCGTGTCCCGTGGCCGAGGACCTGGGCAGCGGCGCTCACGTGCTGCGGCTGCGGTTCGACGGCTACGACCGCTCCTACCGGCTGCACGTGCCGCCGGGGTACGATCCGGCTGCGCCGACGCCGCTGGTGGTCAACCTGCACGGCCTGTCGTCCAACGCCTGGCAGGAGGAGCTTTTCTGCGAGATGAACGACACGGCGGACGCCCACGGCTTCGTCGTGATGTACCCCGACGGCCACCTGAACTCCTGGAACGCCGGTCTGTGCTGCGGCACCGCGGCGACGCTGGGCGTCGACGACGTCGGCTTCCTGCGCGCCGCGGTGGCCGATGCGGCCGAGCGGCTGTGCCTCGACCCGCGGCGGATCTTCGCCACCGGGATGTCCAACGGCGGCTACATGGCGCACCGGCTGGCCTGCGAGGCGTCCGACCTGTTCGCCGCGGCGGCCCCCGTGTCGGGCGGCATGGGGCTCCTCGATTGCGCGCCGCCCCGCCCGGTGCCGGTGCTGGCGTTCCACGGCACCGCCGACTCGATCGTGCGTTACGACCTCGGTCACACCGCGTACCTCGGCTGGGCCGGCCGGAACGGCTGCAGCGACAGCCTGACCCGCACCCCCCACGGCGACTCGTACTGCGAAACCTACACGGACTGCGCCGGCGGCGTCGAGGTCGGCTTCTGCAGCCTCGACGGCATGGGGCACTGCTGGCCCGGCGGCTCGCGCAGCCTGTGCCTCGCGTACCTCGGCCCCTACTCCGACGACGTCGATGCCAACGAGGCGATGTGGGAGTTCTTCCGGCGCCACCCGCTACCGTAGCGCGGTCGGTCCGCCCGCCGTCGCCGGTCCGGATTGACGCGCAGCGCCCGAGGCGATATGTGCATGGCCCGGTGGGGGCGCCCGAGCCCGGGCACGAAGGAGGACGCGGATGGACCGGATGGCATCGATCGAGCTGGCGCTGAAGAACGAGCAGGCCGAGATGGAGTTCTACGCCGGGAACGCGAAACGCTCCAAGAACCCGCTCGCCAAGGGGATCTTCGAGACCCTGGCGAAGGACGAGGAAGAGCACATGCGGCGCATCCGCGGGCTGCACGAGCGGCTGCTCGCCCAGGGGGCCTGGCCCAAGGACGTGCCGCTCGAGGTCGCCGGCACCGACATCAAGCAGGTGCTCGAGGGGCTCGCGGGGCTGCCCGCCGCGGCCCACGACCACGACGTCGACGACGTGGCGGCGCTCGAACGGGGCCGCGAGTTCGAGGGCAAGGGGACGAAGTTCTACGCCGACCTGGCCCAGACCTGCACCGACCCGCTGGAACGGAAGTTCTTCGAGTTCCTCTCCCGCATCGAACGCGAGCATCTGCGGTCGATCGAACGGTCGCTCGACTTCTTCAAGGACCCCAGCAGCTGGAACATGGAACGGGAACGCTCGGGCCTCGACGGAGCCTAGCGCCCGTCACGCTTCCTCGTGCGAATCCGCACCGCCGATCGCCAGTCGCCGCACGGACGCCGGCCGGGTGCCGCTCTCGTCGCTGCGTCGGCCCCCCTTTGATTGCCGCCGGTTGGCGTCCGCGGTGCGGGCCCCGGGGCGGATGGCCCGGGTCTTGCCGCCCAGGCCGCCGGCCGAGGGTTCGCGCGGAAGCGCACGGAGGCCGGGGGCGGCACGGGTGAGCGGGGCGGCTGCGGCCGGTCGCGAGGAGGAAGCATGCGTCTGATGGGCTGGATCGTGTTGGTGTCGGCAGGGTTGGCGGCGGGTGGTTGCGGAGGCGGCGACGCCGACCGCGACGCCGACACGGCGGACACGGGCGACGTCGGCGACGGTCCGGTCGATGGGGAGCCGGACGGCGAGCCGGACGCCGAGGACGACGGTGGCGAGGTTTCGGCGGACGCGGACGCGGACGCCGACGCCGACGCGGACGTGGACGTCGACGACACGGTCGAGGAGGCGGACGTTGGGGACGTCGGGGACGGCGAGGACGGGACCACGACGCTCTGCGGCAACGGCGTCGTCGATCCGGGCGAGTCGTGCGACGACGGGAACGCGGACGACACCGACGCCTGCCTGAGCTCCTGCGTCTCGGCGACCTGCGGCGACGGTTTCGTCTGGGCCGAGCGGGAGGAGTGCGACGACGGGAACGCGGACGACACCGACGCCTGCACCTCGACCTGCGTCCCGGCGCGCTGCGGCGACGGCTTCGTGCAGGCCGGTGTCGAGGCCTGCGACGACGGCAACCGCGCGGACGACGACGCCTGCACCTCGCTGTGCGTCGACGCCGTCTGCGGGGACGGGTTCGTCCGCACGGGCGTGGAGGTTTGCGACGACGGGAACGCGGACGACACCGACGCCTGTCCGACCACCTGCGTCCCGGCGACCTGCGGGGATGGTTTCGTGCGGGCCGGCGTGGAGGTTTGCGACGACGGGAACGCGGACGACACCGACGCCTGTCCGACCACCTGCGTCCCGGCGACGTGCGGCGACGGGTTCGTCTGGAGCGGGCACGAGGCGTGCGACGACGGCAACCCGCTGGACACCGACGCTTGTCCGACCACCTGCGCCGCGGCGACGTGCGGCGACGGGTTCGTCTGGAGCGGGCACGAGGCCTGCGACGACGGCAACGCGGTGGAGACCGACGCCTGCCTGTCGACCTGCGTCGCCGCGCGCTGCGGCGACGGCCGCGTCTGGGAGGGAGTCGAGCAGTGCGACGACGGGAACACGGTCGATACCGACGCCTGCAGCAACGCGTGCACGCGCGCCGGCTGCGGCGACGGCATCGTCCAGAGCGGCGAGGACTGCGACGACGGGAACACGTCGAACACGGACGCCTGCCTGAACACCTGCCTGGCGGCGAGTTGCGGGGACGGGTTTGTGTGGACGGGTCACGAGGCGTGCGACGACGGGAACACGTCGAACACGGACGCCTGCCTGAACAGCTGCCTGGCGGCGAGTTGCGGGGACGGCTTCGTGTGGACGGGTCACGAGGCGTGCGACGACGGGAACACGTCGAACACCGACGGGTGCCTGATCGGCTGTGTGCTGCCGACCTGCGGCGACGGCTACACCTGGGCGGGCCACGAGGTGTGCGACGACGGCGACCTGGAAACCGAGTGGTGCGCCGCGGACTCCGACTGCCTGGGCGCCTGCGCGATGGCGGCCGGCGCCTGCGGCAACGGCACGCTCGACCCGGGCGAGCAGTGCGACGACGGCAACACGAACAGCCGCGATACCTGCACCACCTCGTGCACCAGCAACGACCACGGCATCGGTGCGCCCTGCACCTGCACCTCGGGCTGCTCCGACACCAACTTCGCCGCCGGCACGATCGTCGGTTGCGAGAACGTGGTGGCCCCCGCCGGGAGCGGCGGCGTGGTGGCCTGCATGCGCAGCATCTACGAGTCGACCTCCGATACCAACACCTACTGGGCCGAGGGGTACTGCACGTTGCTCGCCGTCCGCTGCTCGGGGTTCCTCTGCGGCATGGTGCCCCAGCCCGGCACCTTCAGCACCCACGCCTGTCCGACCGGGACCTACCGGATCGAGGACAGCCGCACGGTGATGGGGATGACGATCACCTCGCGCAGCTGTCTGGTCCGGTGCAGCGACGACACCGACTGTCGCTGGAACGCGTACGACACCTTCCGTTCGGCCTGCGGGCAGTACGAGTGCACCGCGCCGCCCGGCGCCCCCACCGAACAGGTCTGTCTCGACCAGCGCCAGTACTGAGTCGGCCGCCCGCCCGGAGCGTGCAATCGGCCCGGCCGCCGGGGTAGACTGCCGGCGTTCTTGTTCGAGTTGCGGCCGGTCGCGGACCATGGTGCCGCCGGCCGCGCGGGAGGAGAGCGATGCGCCACTGTCCGGGCTGCGGTCGGCAGAACCAGGACCACTGGAAGTTCTGCATGGGGTGCGGGGTCGAACTGCCGCCGGAGCCGGCGCCCTCGCCCGCGCTCGTGCGACCGGACGGCATCGCCGCCCCACCCGTGATGCGTCCGCCCGAGCCGTCCGAGCCGTCGTCGGCCACTCCCGGCGGACTCCAGGTCGCGCGCGTGGACCTCGAGATCCCGCGCTATCAGGGCGGGCAGGCGCCGGCCGGCAAGCCGGGCGCCAAACCCGCGCTGTTGATCGCGGTCGTGGCGGCGCTGGCCCTGGCCGGCGCCGTGGGGTTCCTCCTGCTGCGCGGCGCGGACGCCGGCGAGAGCGAAGC
>CAZMRP010000163.1:0-8924 GCA_964568275.1 uncultured Myxococcales bacterium | reverse complement strand
GCCACGTTCTCCAGCCCGTCCAGCTCCACGACGGACGTCGTCGTGCGCGTCATCCCCAGCGGCTCCAGCAGCCGCTCGCGCAGCAGCTCGGCCCACGGGCGGTCCGTGGCCTGCTCGAGCACCGCCCCCGCGGCCAGGTACATCAGGTTCGAGTAGCCGTAGCGGTAGCGCACGCCCCACGCCGGCTCGACGCCCGCGGCGCGGCGCAGCACCTCCGCCGCCTCGAAGTCCGAGCCGATCCAGATCAGGTCGCCGGCGAAGGTGGCGTAACCGGCCCGGTGGCACAGCAGGTCGCGCAGCCGCAGCTCGGTGGTCGCGGCCGCGTCGTGCAGCGCGAATCCCGGCAGCCGCTCGGTCACCCGGTCGTCCCAGCCCAGCGTCCCCTCGGTCACCAGCAGCGCGAGCACCGTGGCCGTGAACGGCTTGGTGTTGGACGCGATGGCGAACACCGTGCGCTCGTCGACCGGCTCGCCGGAGCCGAGACGCCGCTCGCCGAAGCCGCGCAGCCACAGCACCTCGTCCCGGCTCACGACCGCCAGCGCCAGCCCCGGCACCTGCCAGTCGACCAACGCCTGCTCGACCCACGGTCCCAGCTCGGCCAGCCGCTCCGCCAACGGCCGCGGCGGCGGCGCCTCGACGGTGGGGACCGCACCGCCCGCGGGGCAGCCGCAGACCAGGGCAAAGCCGCAGGCCAGCACCAGCATTCGTCGTTCGCGTCGTCGCATCCCTCTCACTCCCGCCGCGAAGGTACCACGATCCGCCCGAGCCCGACCCACCCGATCCGGGTTGACGGGCCGTCCGCTTCGGGCAAGGCTCGGGGCTCCGGTCGCGGGGCGCGCGGCGCCGGCCGACGACGGCCCCGGAGGACGGACCGGACCAGGAGGATGCGGATGGCGATGAACGTCGAGGAGCTCAAGGTCGGCACGGGCGCGGAGGCGGCGGCGGGCCAGACGGTTTCCGTGCACTACACCGGCACGTTGACCGACGGCAGCAAGTTCGACAGCAGCCTCGATCGCGGGAAACCGTTCTCGTTCCGGCTCGGCGCGGGCCAGGTGATCAAGGGCTGGGACCAGGGAGTGGCCGGAATGCGCGTCGGCGGCGAACGCCGACTGACGATCCCGCCCGAACTGGCCTACGGGACGCGCGGCTTCCCGCCGGTCATCCCGCCCAACTCGACGCTCGTGTTCGTCGTCCAGCTGCTCGACGTGAAGTAGGCCGCACGGTCAAAGAGCAGGACGCCCGAGGCTGCGCAGCCAGCCCTCGGCCAATGCGGTCGGGTCGAACCCGGTCTCCGCCTCGATCAGGTCCAGCAGGTCCTGCATCCCCGCCGCCTGCCCGACGTGAGCGGCGAAGAACGACGCCAGCACGCGGTCGAGCTCCTCCGCTCCGACCTCCTCGGCCACGGCCCGGAAGAACATCGCGCCCTTCATGTAGGGCGCCCGGGAGAACAGGAACTCCTCCAGCTCCACAGGATCGGTCAGCTCGTCGGGCCACGCCACACCGTCGCGCCCCGCGACGATCCCCGCCAGCTCGTCCTCGTAGTCGGTCCAGGTCTCCGCCTCGGCCTCGGGACCCACGGCCTGGCCCAACGCCCGCGCGGCAAGGTAGCAAACGGTGCCCTCGGACAACACCAGATCCTCCCAGCGGCCGATCCGGACGCCGTCGCCGAACCAGCCGTGCGCCGCCTCGTGCACGTGGACCCAGCGGTCCCCGATCGCGAAGCGCGACACGTGCCAGTACGGATGGTGCTCGATGCCGCCGTAGGCCCCGGGCGGCCAGCTCACCGCCACCGCCCCCACCCGGTCGCCGAACGGGTACGGGCCGAGCGTCCGTTCGTACCAGTCGAACACCGCGGGAATGTCGGCCATGCCCTCGGCCGCGTCGGTTTCGCGCCCCCCGACCGTCCAGACCACGACCTGCGTTCCGGCGGCGGTCGTCCCGACCTCCTGGTAGATGAAGTCGCCGATGGCCCACGACAGCTGGTAGGAGGGGGCGTCCGCCGGCAGCTCGGCCGGATAGACTGCAGTGTCGCCGCCGGGCACGCCGAGCACCTCGAGCGTGAAGGTCTGGCCCTCCGTCGGATGCGAATGGCAGGGGAAGACGTTGCCGCAGTGGTCCGGCCAGGTCAGCACGTAGCCGCGACGCGACAGCCCCTCGAAGTCCACCTGGTACAGGAAGCCGTACTCGATCGTCAGCGCCGCCTCCACCGTCGCGGGGACGCCGACGTCGAGCCGACCGTCGGTGACGGCGAACTCGAGCGGTCCGGCCGGGCCGACGACCGAACGGACGGCGAGCCCGCCGGCCTCGAAGGACGCCCCCGGAACCGCGGACGGCGCAACGACGATCGTCGCGGTGCCCGCCAGGGCGGCCAGGTCGAACACCAGGTCGATGTGCAGGATGTCGCGCGCGAGGTTCGCGGTGGGCGGCAGCGGCGGGTCCCACACGTCGCCGGCGTCGCTCCGCTCGCGGTCGCCGTCGGCGTCGAGGGCGGCCGAGTCCGGCGACCCCTCCGCCGGGACGTCATCGGCTTCCGCGTCGCCCGCGACGCCGTCCTGGCCGCAGGCGGCGATCCACCCCAGCAGCACGACGATCGGCGCCCGGCGCATCCTTCCTCCCTCCGGCGCAACATGATAGCTGTTCTGGTCGCGGCCGACCAATCGACAGATCGACCGCCGGCCCCGGACGTAGGGTGCGGGCGCCCGGCCGCCCGCCGGACCTGGAGGTTGCACGATGATCGCTCGACCGAGTTGGAGCCGCGCCCTGCTCGTCCCGTTGGCCGCCCTCGCCTGCGCCGCCCACACACCCGGCCCGGAGCACGCCGGCGTCACGGACCCGGGCGGCCCGTCCGGCGCGGCGGACGCCCCGCCGACGGCCGCTGCACCGACCGAGTCGCCGACCGAGCCGACATCCCCGAGGCCGACGGAACCGCCGACCGTGCCGGAACCAGGACCCGCACCAGGCGCCGAGCTGCGCTGCCTGCCCTTCGCCACCTGCGGCTGCTTCCACGAACCGGAGTGCGTGGCCGGTCGGGTCCGCGACGACGGTTACACCTTCGACATCGTCGGCGGGCCGCGCGACGGTGAGACGGCCCACCTGTCCCAGGACTGCCCCGACGGGGCCGCGGCCCCGGCCGGCTGCCGGGACTACGTCGACCCGGCGATGATCTGCCGCCGCCTCCAGCCCGCCGACGTCCGCGCGGCGAAGTACCTGTGCGCCGTCAGCGATGCCCATCCCGACTGGGAGTGCGGCTTCCGCAACGGCGCCTGCTCGGTCCTCTGAACGGAGCGCCGGGCCGAACGACGCCGCCCTCCGTCGCCGCGGACCCCGTTCGAACCCGCCCGCCCGCGACGCGCCGCGAGGATCAGTCCCAGAAGCCCCGGCGGAGCGCCTCGAGCAGCGTGAGGACGAGGCGGTCGGGATTGTGGCGCTCGAGTTCCTCCAGGGCGTAGGGCCCGGTGGCGACGGCCAGGACCGGGGCGCCGATCGCCCGCGCCGCCGCGATGTCGTGCGGCGTGTCGCCGACCACCAGCAGCTCGTCCGGCCCGCACCCGCAGCGCCGCCGCGCCTCCGCTGCCGCCCGCCCGACCACCTCGACCCGGTCGCACGTCTCGTCCCCGAACCCGCCGAAGGCGAACCGCGACCACAACCCGAACCGCTCGAGCTTGATCCGCGCGGCGCCCGCGTAGTTCCCCGTGCCCAGCGCCGACGCCACGCCGCGTCGCTCCACCAGGTCCAGCGTCGCCAACACGCCGGGGCACGCCGTCGGGCCGGGCTTCCACACCTCGGGCGCCAACGCCGCCAGATACGCCTCGGCGAACCGCCGGTGGAACGCCTCGTCCTGCGGCACCGCGCGACCCGCCTCGACCAGCCGCCGGATCGCGCTCTCGGTGATCGCCCGGTCGGTCCGCCCGGCCATCGGTACGCCGCGGAACGCCTGCGGAATGCCGGTCAGCCGCTCGAACGCCGCCTCCATCGCCCGCGGACCGGCACCCCGCATCGACACCAGGGTTCCGTCGATGTCGAACAGCACGCAGCGCAGGCGGGAGCTCATGGCCGGCGATCCCTAGCACAGCACCCCGCCGCGGAGCTACGATGTCGCGGTCCGGCGGCGGTGGGGCGCACGGCGATCGGAGCGACGATGACCACGACGCGGCGCATGCCGGACGTGCTGTACCTTCACGGATTCGCCTCCAGCCCCGGGTCGGCCAAGGCCCGCGCCTTCGCCGAACGCCTCGAACCGCTCGGAGTCCGTCTCGCCATCCCGCGGCTCGACGACGGCGACTTCGCCCGCCTGACCCTCACCCGCGCGCTCTCGGCCGCCGGGCGCGCCGCGCCGACGGACGGCCCCTACGCGGTCGTCGGCTCCTCGATGGGCGGCTACCTCGGCCTGACCCACGCGCTGCGCCACCCGGTGACCGCCGTCGTCGCGATGGCCCCGGCGCTCGACTTCCCGGTCTCCTGGCCGCGCTGGAAGTCCGAGGCCGAGCTGGCCGAGTGGCAACGCACCGGCTGGGCGCTGCTGGACCACCACGAAACCGGGCGTCCGGAGCGGATCTCCTTCGACCTGGTGCGCGACGCGCGACGGCACGAGGCGCTGACGCGCGCGCCGGACTGCCCAGTGCTGATCTTCCACGGCACCCGCGACGACGTGGTGCCCTGCGCGCTCTCCGAGCGCTTCGCGGCGGACAACCCCCACGTCCGCCTGGAACTGCTGGACGACGACCATTCGCTGCTGGCCTCGGTCCCGCGCATCCTCGACCGGAGCGTCGAGTTCCTCGCCGAAACGCCCGACCGTCCGTAGCGCCGTCGCCCCGCCCGAACCGACGGGGTCTCGTCGGTCGCCCCTATCGCCCCCCGTCGAGCTGCGCCCAGAGCGCCTCGGCCTCGGCGTGCGGGTCGGTCCGGCCGTCGGCCACGCGGGCGGCGGCTTCGTCGAGCCGTCCGGGCAGGCGGTCGGCCACCGCCGTGTCGAGGCGTCCGCGCAGCCGCTCGACAATCGCCACCCGCGCCCGCTCGCGGTGCCGCCGCTGCTCCTCGCCGCTGGTCCGCAGCCACTCGGCGTGCCGCTCGAGCGCCGCCATCAACTCGGGAAGCCCCCGCCCCTCCACCGCGACCGAGGGGACGACGGGCGGGGTCCAGACCGCCGGGGCCCCGGAAGCCGGGTGGCCCGGCCCGTGGTCGCGGAACGCCAGCAGTTGCTCGATGTCCTTCGCCACCTGGTCCGCGCCGGGCTGGTCGGCCTTGTTGACCGCGAAGACGTGGGCGATTTCCATCACCCCAGCCTTGAGGGTCTGGACCGCATCGCCGGCGCCCGGGGCCACCACCAGCAGCACGCTGTCCGCCACCCGGTTGACCTCCACCTCGTCCTGCCCCACGCCGACCGTCTCGAGGATCAGCGTGCGGAAGCCGGCAGCGGCGAGCACGGCGAGGACGTCGAGGGTCGAGGCGGAGAGGCCGCCCAGGTGTCCGCGGGTGGCCAGCGAGCGAATGAACACGCCGTCGTCGGCGGCGTGGCGCTGCATGCGGATCCGGTCGCCGAGGATCGCCCCGCCGGTGAACGGCGACGAGGGGTCGACCGCGACCACCCCGACCCGCTCGCCGCGGGTCCGGAAGGCCTCGATCAGGCGGTCGACGAGGGTCGACTTCCCGGCGCCGGGCGAGCCGGTGACGCCGACGATGCGGGCGCCGGCCGCCGCCGACCACAGCTCGCGCAGCACGTCGACCCCCGCCGGCTCGCGGTCGTCGAGCAGCCGGATCGCCCGCGCCACCGCGTTGCGCTCGCCGTCCAACACCCGCCGCGCCAGGGAGGCCGCCATCCGGCTTGCCTACCACGAGGAAAGGGTTGATTTCCATCCCGCGGCCAAGGTAGAAACCGCACGCATGGCGGGCGATTAACTCAGCGGTAGAGTGCCATCTTCACACGGTGGAAGTCACTGGTTCGAATCCAGTATCGCCCACTGAAACCTGAACGAGACGAGCTCCCCACCCCCCGGATCGGAGGTGTTCCGAGATGGCCGAAGAGAACGCGGGCGGCGAAGGCGGACACAAGCCGTACATCCCGAGCGACCAATCGATGCCGGAGTTCACCGTCAAGGCGGTGCTCCTCGGCCTGATCCTCTGCGTCGTGCTCGGGGCGGCCAACGCCTACCTCGGCCTGAAGGCCGGCATGACGATCGCCGCCACCTACCCGGCGGCCGTGATCGCGCTGGCGATCCTCCGGGCGCTGCGGGGGAACATCCTCGAGGAGAACATGGCCCGGACCATCGGCTCGATCGGCGAGTCGGTGGCGGCGGGCGCGGTGTTCACGATCCCGGCCTTCCTGATCGCGGGGATCTGGACCGAGTTCGGCACGCTGACGCACTACCTCGAGGCCACGGCGATCATGGGCCTCGGCGGCTTCATCGGCATCCTGTTCGTCGCCATCCTGCGCCGGCCGATGGTCGAGGACAAGGACCTGCCGTTCCCGGAGTCGAAGGCGGCCGCCGGGATCCACCTCGTCGGCCGCTCCGGCGGCAGCGGCTCGAAGTTCCTCTTCGGCGCCATGATGGGCGGCGCGATCATCCAGCTCGGCGGCGCCTACAAACTGTGGGCCACCAGCTGGGAGAGGTTCGTCCACTTCGGCAAGTCCGCCGTGACCCTCACCGCGGGCACGTCGACGCTCGGCAAGGTCTCCGGCGGCGGCGGCGCCCTGCTCACGGGACCGGGGGTCAGCCCGGCGTACATCGGCGTCGGCTTCATCATCGGACCCCGCGTCGCCGCGCTGAACTTCGCCGGCGGCCTGCTGGCCTGGGGCCTGCTGGTCCCGCTGCTGCTCTACTTCCTGGGCGACGACGTGGCCCGCGGAATGGCCGTGCAGAACGGCGCGCCCGTCGGCGAGGGCGACTGGGTCGCGCTGGCCTACGCCACCTGGAAGTTCATGGTCCGGCCGATCGCCATCGGCGGCATGCTCGTCGCCGCCTGCTTCACGCTGTTCAAGATGCGCAAGAACCTCTACGCCGGCCTCAGGCGCTCGTTCACCGACGCCTCCAAGGCGGCCGGCGGCGGCAGCGTGCAGCGCGTCGACCGCGACCTGAGCCTGCGCCTCGTGCTGCCCGGCATCGGCATCGCCTCCGTGGCGACCTTCGCCCTGTACTGGTACTTCTCGAGCTCGCCCCTCGCCGCCGCCGTGGCGGCCCTGGTGATGGTCGTCGCCGGCTTCGGCTTCTCCGCCGCCTCCGGCTACCTGGTCGGCATGATCGGCTCCAGCAACAACCCGATCTCCGGCCTGACCGTGTCGACCCTCGTCGTCGCCGCGCTGCTGATGGTCGTGCTCGGACTGCGAGGCGTCGAGGGCGTCGTGGCGGCCCTCGGCGTCGCCGCCGTGATCTGCGTGGCCGCCGCCGTCGCCGGCGAGATGCTCCAGGACCTCAAGGTCGGCCATATCCTCGGCGGCACGCCGTCCAAGATGCAGGCCGGCGACATGCTCGGCGTGATCGCCGCGGCCGCCGTGATGTTCATCCCGTTGCTCGTCCTCCACACCGCCGACGTCAACAGCGGCGGCCTCGGCTTCGGCGGCAAGGCGCTCCCCGCGCCCCAGGCCGGCCTGATGGCCCTGCTGGCCCAGGGAATCGTCGGCGGCGAAATGGCCTGGCCGCTGATCATCGTCGGCATGCTGATGGCCGTCGGCATGATCTGCCTCCAGGTCAAGTCCCCGATGCTCGTCTCCGTCGGCATGTACCTGCCCCTCGAGACCACCTTCGCCATCTTCGTCGGCGGCATCTTCCGCTGGTTGTCGGACCTCGCGATCGGCAAGGCGGGCTTCAACCGGGCCCAGACCATCCGCTCCACCAACACCGGCATGCTGCTCGCCTCGGGCTTCATCGCCGGCGAGGCCCTGATGGGCCTCTGCATCGCCGCCCTGGCGTTCTTCGAGCT
Organism: uncultured Myxococcales bacterium; assembly: GCA_964568275.1. GTDB lineage: Bacteria > Myxococcota_A > Polyangia > DRWM01 > JAAZOP01 > JAAZOP01. The sequence goes on along the minus strand of CAZMRP010000163.1, from coordinate 1,010 downwards.
GCGGCTGCCCGGCGTGTTCGAGCAGCCCTCCTACCTGGTCAGCCTCGCGGTCTTCGCCGTGATCGCCCTGGTGCTGATCCGCATCCCGCTCACCAACGCCGGCCACCCCGACGACCCGCCCCCGCCCGAAGCCGTGATGTAGCCGGCTGCAACGACCCCGAGGGAACCCGGCCCACCGGCCACATCGATCTCACACGTACGGCAGGTACAGCACCACCGTCCCCGCGGCCGCCTCGAGCAGGAGCCAGGCCGCGGCGAACCGCAACGGCGCGGCGTGGACCGAACCGGCCGCCGCCCGCCGCGCCAGCACGAAGGCCGCCAGCATCGCCAGCAGCAGGACCACCAGCGGCGCGACCGGCGCCGCGAGCAGCCAACCCACGTCGTGAAACGCCGCGGGCGTCGAGCCGACCGCGTCCGCCCGCACGACGAACCGCCGGCCGTCGCCGCGCGTCTCGACCAGCACGATTCCGCCCCCCGCCGCCGGCGCCCACCGCGGAACGGACTCGAACGACGGACGCCGCGCCCGCGGGAAATCCTCCTCGTGCCGCTCCACCACCCGGCGCCATCGCGGCGTCCCGCCCGGGGGCGCCTCGATCAGCACCGGGAGGCCCCCGACCCACGCCTTGAGCCCCCGAACCTCGTGCCAGCCGGGCATCAGCGCCAGGGCCCCGCAGCAGTCGTTGCCCTCGTCCCACTCCAACTCCGACGCGAGCGGCGAACCCGCGGCGAGCGGCCGCAACTCGGCGTCCTCGACCAACGCCTCGACCAGCACCAGATCCAGCCGCCAGCCGGAGGCCCCGGCATCGGGGGTCAACGCACCGTGAGAACCATAGTCGGCCGGCTGGAACCCGCCCAGCGCCACGCGGGCAGCGGCCAGGACCGCCACCGCACCGGCGATGCCGCCGGCCACCTGCGAGAACCGCCGCCCGCTCGGCAGCGGCAACGCCGCCGCGCGCGGCCGCCGCCCGACGAACCACGCGACGACGACGGGCACGAGCCGCACGACGACG
>CAZMRP010000162.1:0-8942 GCA_964568275.1 uncultured Myxococcales bacterium | reverse complement strand
GGAGGCCGAGGTTGCTCCCGGCCCGGGCCGGACGGTCTGGACGCCGGGCCTCGCGCCGACGCTGGCGCAGCTGCGGTTCGCCGCGGCCTCCCGGGAGCCGTGCGTGCTGCTGGGCGAGACCGGCTGCGGGAAGGAGGTGCTGGCCCGGCGGCTGCACGAGCTGAGTCCGCGGCGGGCGGGGCCGTTCGTGGCGGTCAACGCGGCGGCGGTGCCGTCCGAGCTGGCCGAGTCGCTGCTGTTCGGTCACCAGCGGGGCGCCTTCACGGGGGCGCACGAGACGCACCGGGGGGCCTTCGAGCGGGCGGACCGCGGCACGTTGTTCCTGGACGAGCTGGGCGAGATGCGGCGCGACCTGCAGGTCAAGCTGCTGCGGGTGCTCGAGGAGGGGGTGGTGCTGCCTGTGGGCGCCGAGCGGCCGGTGCCGGTGGACGTGCGGGTGGTGACGGCGACCAACCGGGAGCCGGCGGCCGCGATCCGCTGCGGCGGCCTGCGCCTCGACCTGTGGCACCGGCTGGCGGTGTTCGTGGTGCGGGTCCCGCCGCTGCGCAAGCGGCCGCAGGACGTCGCGCCGCTGGCCGAGGCGTTCCTGGCGGCGTCCGAGACCGGTCCGCGGCGGTTCACGCAGGCGGCGCTGCGGGCGCTCGCCCGGCACGACTGGCCGGGGAACGTGCGCGAGCTGCGCAACGTGGTGCTCCGGGCGGCGCTGACGGCCTCCGGGCTGCTGGTCGACGAGGAAGCCGTGCGCGGGGCGCTCGACCAGCCGATCGTCCCGCCGACCGAGGCACCGCCGGACCCGACGGCGCTCTTGGCGGCCCATGGCGGCAACATCGCGGCCACCGCACGCGCGCTCGGCCTGCCGCGGTCATCGTTTCGCGACCTCCTGGGACGACGACGACGACGCAGCGGGGGGGCGAGCGATCCGGACGGCACAGAGGAGACCGAGCTATCGATTCCGGGCGGCGGCCGCCGCCGGTCCACCGCCCGCGGCGCGGGCTAGTGGTAGGTCGGGTAGGCCTCGACGACCTGCGCCTCGGGGCGGGCGATCGCCTGCAGCGTCGAGGTGATCAGCGTCTCGCCGTCCTTGCGCCACAGGTACAGCGACTCACCCGGAGTCGGGATGCCTGGGGTCGGCCGGACGCCGCCGTTCTGGAACGAGATCCCGCCGAGGACCCGCGCGCTGAGCGCCTTGTGATCCCACTGCCAGCTTCCGCTGGTGCGGTCGCGGACGCCGACGCAGCGGTTGTCGCGCGTGTGGTACTCGGTGTTCTGCGTCAGGTACACCCGGTGACGGCGACGGTCGATGATCGGCTGGGCTCCCATGACTGACCTCCCGGCCCTTCTGGGCCTACCTGGACATACTATATCCTACATCGTGGATGGGCACCAGAAAGCGGCAATGGAGGGGGCGGAGAGGACGTCGTTCCGCCCCGCGGCCGGCCCATCCACGAGATAATCAACCGTATATACTGCTCTTTGCGGAGACGAACGAACGGGCTAGCTGCCGGACCGGGAGCGTTTGAGTTCCATGAAGACGAGTTTGGCGATGGCCTTGAGGGTAGCGAAGACGCCGCGGCCGTTGGTCGCCTCGCCTTCGAAGTCCGGGACGCCGTTGACGTTGATGAGGGCGCGCATTTCGTCGACGGGAGCGATGTCTGGGAGGTCGCGTTTGTTGTACTGGACGACGTAGGGGATGCGATCGAGGTCGTAGCCCTGGTCGGCGAGGTTCTCGCGGAGGTTGTCGAGGGACTCGATGTTGGCTTCCATCCGGTCGATCTGGGAGTCGGCGACGAAGACGACGCCGTCGACTCCCTTGAGGATGAGTTTCCGGGAGGCGTTGTAGAACACCTGTCCGGGTACGGTGTAGAGGTGGAAGCGGGTCTTGAAGCCCTGGATTTCGCCGAGCGACAGGGGGAGGAAGTCGAAGAACAGGGTGCGATCGGTCTCGGTGGCGAGGGAGATCATCTTGCCTTTGGCGTCGGGGGCGGTGTTGCCGAAGATGTACTTGAGGTTGGTGGTCTTCCCGCACAGGCCCGGACCGTAGTAGACGATCTTGCAGTTGATCTCGCGGCTGGAATAGTTGATGAAGGACATCCGGCTGCGCCTACTCGTTGAACAGGTTCTCGATGTCCTCGTCGGTGATTTCCTCGAGCACCGTCATGGCCCCGGGCTGCTGGGCCTTTGCGACGAGGGTGTCGAACACCTTGTTCAGCTCGTCGCTGGCCTTGCGCACCCGCAGGCGCACGAGTCCGAGCGACGAGCGCTGGTCGAAGATCACGACGAGGATGACGCGTTGCCCGACGATCTGGATGTGGATGTTGGCGTTCTCGCCCTCGTGGAACTGGGTGGCGAACTCCTTCTCCTTGAGCAGCTTGGCGATGCCGCCGGTGGCGGCGACGTTGCCGGCGGTGAGCGAGGCGAGCGAGGTGGTGTCGAGGTGTTCGGTTTCGCCGGCGGCGGCGATCAGCTGGCCGTTCTTGTCGACGATGAACACGACCTGTGCGTTCGCGTCGCTGCGCAGGCGCTCGCAGATCAGATTGATCCTCGCAAACTCCTCTTCGAAGATCACCGTTTCCGGCGCCGCCATCCCGACCTCCACTGCCCGGCCTTGGGGCCGAGCGTGCTTCGCGGATGTTCCGCGCGGTACGACTCCTAGCAGAATCGGATCCGCGGTTCAAGAGCGACGGCGCATCGGGGTCGCGCTTCGCCGGCCGATCCGATCCGCTCGCGGTGCCGGAGGAGGGACTCGAACCCTCACAGGCTTTTGGCCCACCGGATTTTGAGTCCGGCGCGTCTGCCAGTTCCGCCACTCCGGCGTCCAAGGATCCCGCTTCGTTCCGCTCCGCCCTCCCCTGCCTGTCTAACCGGCTGTCTAACCCGACTCGCCGGATCATCCTCGTCCGCCGCACCGTCGGACGCCGACGCAGCGTCGTCCGTCCCGGTACGTCGCAGCGCAACCACGCTGCGACCGGGCGGCGTCCCGCCGACGCTCGCCCGCTGGACGGCGGACACGCGGCCGTCCTCGACGGAATGAGCGTATAGCGAAACCATGGACAGGTCGCAATGCCCGAGGAGGTCCCGCACCTCCGCGACGGTCGCGCCCGCCCCGAGCCAGAGCGACGCCGCGGTGTGCCGCAGGTCGTGGATCCGCATCCGCGGGAGGCCGCTGCGCTCGCAGCCCCGTCGCAGCGCCTCGGACGGCGTGTACCGGCCCCAGATCGGCCCGGTCGGTTCCGGGGACGGCATGACCGCGCGCAACGCCTCCAGCGCCCCGTCGCTGAGCGGCACGACCCGTTCCTCGCCGTCCTTCGCGGCCCAGGCCGGGACCACCACGCGCGCCGGAGCATCGAACCGGATCCAGTCCCACGACGCTTTCCAGATCTCGCCCCGGCGCAGGCCGGTGTTCATGGCGAATTGGATCCAGGCCCATGCCCGGGTGCGAGCGTGCTGTCGCAGGTCGCCCGTCAACACCGGAGCCTGCTCCGGGGACAACACGGTCCACTTCTTGCGGCGGTCCTCCTTGCGGCTACCGACTTTCGGCATCGGGGCCGAGTGCCGTCGGAACCCGCGGGCGACGGCGTAGGCGACGAGTTGCCGGATCGACGACAACTCCTTGCGGAGCGTGACCGGACCGGGCCGCGCCCGCCGCTCGGTCTTGCCGTCACCGAGGTCGACCAGCGGGAGACCCATCTGCCGCGACGAGAGGTAGCGTTCGACCGTCGAGTAGTCGACGTCTCCGACGTGCGTCTGTTCGCCCAGGATCGCCACGACGTAGCTCAGGTGGTGGGCGATCATGTGCAGAGTCCGCTCGGCCTTGCCGTCGCGGTTCTTCGCCGCGAGGAAGTCGGGGACTACTTCCCGCAGCGACCCGCCGGTCCCTTGTCGTCGTCGAGGAACCGCCGCCAGGACGCGCGCTTCAACGGCGCGGGCGAGTCGCCGGGCGTCGGCCTTGCCCTTGCCTTCGTAGGCGACGCCGCGTTCGTCGACGATCTGTCGCCACCGCTTCGCGCCATCGATGGAGACCACGACGTACCAGCGTCCATGCTTCCGGGTGACGTGCATCGGTCGCCCTCCTGTACCTCGATCTGCGCGAGCGCGTCGTCGAGGTCGTACCACGCCTTCCGCCCCCGCCGCCAGCGCGGCAGCAGGTTGCGCTTGATCCAGCTCGTCGAGACGCCGAGCCGGGCGGCGAGTTGATCCCGGCCAAGCGGTTCGAGGCGCGGGGTACGCGCATGCTGGTGGTACGCGTCCGGGGCGACAGGAGTTGACGCCCCTGCCGCCGAGGCCGTGGGACGGTCGTCCGCCGGTGCTTTGCCCGGTCGCCCGACTCCCTGTTCCCGGCCCGACTGCGCCAAAACCTACTCCCTCTCACGCACCGCGTCGGGGGTAGCGGTCGCGGGTGATTCCGCGCCGACCTCCCCCGTCGCCGCCAACGGGGTTTTCGCGCGGTCCCGCAGAGCGGCACGGAGCGTCGCGTCCCCGACGCCGAGGGCACGCGCCACGGCCCGCTGGCTCGTCCCACCGGCGAGCATCGTCCGCGCCCGCCCCAGGTCGAACACGCGCCGCGGGCGGCCGAGACGGACCCCACGTCGCCGGGCGGCCGCGATACCGACCCGGACGCGCTCCCGAATCACCTCCCGTTCAAGCTCTGCGACGGCAGCGACGACCGTGAACACCATCCGGCCGAGCGGCGTGGACGTGTCGATCTGCTCGCGCAGCGAGACGAACTCGACGCCCAGCGCACGGAACTCGTCCAGCGCCGTCAACAGGTGCCGGACCGACCGGGCGAATCGGTCGAAGGCGGCGACGACCACCACGTCGACCTGCCGCCTCCGCGCGGCGGTCATCACGGCGTCGAGGCCGGGGCGGCGGTCGCGTGACCCGCTGACGCCCCGGTCCTCCCAGCACGCGGCGAGCGTCCAGCCCCGCGCCTCGACGTAGCGCCGCAACTCGTCGGTCTGCACGTCGAGCCGCTGGTCCGTAGTCGAGACGCGGACGTAGATCGCCGCGCGCATCAGGACGCCTCCTCGACGGCGACCGGGCGCGGGACGAGCGGCAGGCCCATCCGCATGCGCCACGTCCACACCCGGACCAAGTGCGAGAGCGCCTGCGCCTGCTCCGGTGGCACGGTGACTGGATCGTCCGTCGCCACGGGTGGACCATCGCCGGGCGCCCTCCCCGTCGTGCGGGGGTCCGGGGGCGGCGCCCCCGGCGCGGGTGAGGTCAGCGCGGTCGCCAGCAGGTCGTCGATCTCAGGGTCGATCTGCCAGTGATAGCCGTCGGCGGTCCTCGACTCGCGGCGCACCAAGCCCAGCATGACGAGATCCTCCAAGGTGCGCCGGGCCAGCGTCTCGCTGATCCCGGCCGCCGCGGCGATCTGATCGAGCGCCAGTGCCGTGTCGCTGAACGTGGAGAGGATACGCAGCCGCATGGGAGGGATCGTGTCCCACGCGAGCCGGTGCGCGAGCTTGTAGTCGGCTTCGTTGGGCGTCCCGCGGTCGTGCAGGCGGGCGTGTGCCACCGCGGCGACGGTGAGTTGCCGCGCCAGCCGCGCGGGGAACTCCGGCTCCGGGAGATCGGTCACGTCACGGGTCCAGCGGTCACGCACGACGGCACCGCGTGCTCGCGCTACGATCTCCGCGAATGCCGCGATGCGGTCCGCGCCTGCATCATCGACCGCTCCGACCGGGTAGGGCATAGGCGGCAGCAGCGCCAGCAGCGCGGCCGTCGCGGAGGCGACCTCCTTCCGTGCGGTCGATGGCATCCCGACGGTCTGCACGGCCCGTTTCCCCATGCGGAGTCGATCCGTATGGCGGGGCCGAAAGAGCACGAACCGCGCGCCGAGGAGCGACATCATCTCCGCGTGCGTGTCTACGACGCCGGTGACACCCGCGATCATTTCGACGCGTCCGTGCCAGTCGATTCGCTTGCCCGTGCCGAACTCGACGGCATACGCGCCGTCGTAGATCTCGCGCAGTTGGGACAGCACGGCTTGCCGAGCGATCCGATCCATCTCCAGCAGGGACGTCAGATCCTTGAGGGCTAGGACTTTGCCGTCGAGGTGCAGCAGGAGGGATCGATCATCGTCGCCCCGGCCCCAGCCGGACACGAGTGTCTTGGCAGTCAAAGTCGATAGCGGGTAGGTGTCGGGCACCTCGCGCAACGACGTGACCAATTCGCTCTTCATCCCCGAAGCGGCGGTCACCACCATGATCCAGAGCGGGTCGACGCCCTGGAATCTGCCCGCCACCACGGTCAACGCGGGCACGATGGTGGCCGTGTCGTCCGTGACGTGGAAGTGTCGGTGCCACGTCGCCCGCAGGGCGTCCAGGGCCGCTCGGACCGAAGTGCTCATGGTCGGTCTCCGTTCCCGCAGTTAGGGGGGATATGAGATATACATATGTAATTGTAGGAGATATGGTGACTGGGGAGCGCGGCAGCGACCCGGACACGCGTGGCGCGGAGACCTACCCCCCCCAAGTGCGGGAACAACGGTCTGGCGGGGGGCGCCGCCCCCCGACCCCCCCGCACGACGGGGAGGGCGCCCGGCGATGGTCCACCCGGACCGACGGTCGCAGCATCGAGCGTCGCGTGCGTAGGGGGCGTGGCGTGCCGTGCGGCACGCACCGCCCCGCGCGGGCAGACCGTCGCCGGTATGCCCTCCCAGGCGTGGGCCGTGACCCCGCGCCCCCTACGGACACGACGTGTTGGATCTGGATCGCCGGATGGGCCGCCCCGTGTCGGTCCGGCGCGCGTCGCACTTCGACGCACGGCACGACGGACGCCGCGACGGGCGGCACGCATGCGACGGGTCGGCGGTCGACGAGCGGCGACCTGGACCGCGCGCTGGTACGTCGCGACGGCCACCCTGCCCCCACCCAGGCACGACGGTACGGTCACGACATGTGTGTCGACGACGACGCGTTGCACGTCGTACTTGCGGTATGTGCGGGTGTAGTGTATGGTCGTCATGGCTGCCACATCAGCCCACGTCCCGGCGAGCGCCACTCGTGCGGGACATTTCTAGTGTACGCGACGAACCTCCCCCCTGTCAAGAATTGCGCCTACTATTGAGCACATACAGAAGGCATACGCACAGCATACTTCAGACACCTACTTGCCAAGCAACTCCCGCTTGAACTCCTCGATGGCCGCGTCCCTGTTCAGCCGCTCCAAGAGGTCGCGGTCGGTACACTCCCGACAGTCGAGTCGCGGGATCCCACCGTGACCCGCGGCCGACTCGACCTCCGCGACTCGACGAGGGGCATCGACGCCGACGGACCCGGCGTCGCCGGACGCCGCGCCCGGTCCACCGCGACGTCGATGCGACCGGACCCCACGCGGCTGGATCGCGCCGCTCTCGAACGCGGCGGCGATCTGGTCCCGCGCCGCACGGGCCTCCCCCAGATCGAACAGCCGTATGTAGCGATTCGCACCGCGGCCCCGGACCCGAGCCGGTCGCAGCAGACCGGCGTCGACCGCGCTCCGCAGCAGCGCGGTGCGCGCTCGTAGCTGCCGTGCAAGTTTCCGAATCGTCAACAGCGGCATCCCGGCACCTCCGCCCCCAACACCCACCTTGGCGTTTTCTCTCCCGCCGTCAAGACGGTAGTCAATCTAACACACGCGTATTTCCCGCCGAGGCGGGCACGGAGGCGCGTCCGCATGCCCGTGTCGCACGCGTATATGGTGGCCCGCACGGCGTCGCCTTGACCCGTTCCTCACCGACGGCGCAGAATCAAGCTCGCCGGTTCGACGGGGTCTCCACAGGGCACGGAGGGGAACAGCATTGGCACGGAGACGGACGACATTCACCGGATCCCGCCGGAGGGACGCCAAGCTGATCGGAACACTCCTCCTACTCGCCCTTCCGATCTGGATCATCTACAAGGTCGGCTCCTGCGTCGGGTGTTGGAAGGAGGGGAAGGAGGAGAGGGACGCGTCGCATTCGTCGGACGTGTCGATCATCCGGGAGGACGAGGTAGTAGCCCCCTCCAGGATCTGCGAGGCATTCCCCGACTTCGACAACATCCAGCCCAAGGTCCTCGTCGTCTCCGGCCGGGTCGATCTTGGCCCCGCCGACCCGAACTACCACTCCGGCCGCGGCCAACGGCAGATCGTCTATCTGGCCATGGACGAGGCGCGTTGCAGCGTGCAGATGCACTTCCCGCCCCTCGCGGCGGGTGAGGAGCCGATCATCACAGCGGGTCAGCGGATCACCGCTCGATGTAGGTATGGCGGCTGGTACAAGGGCGGGCGCGTGGAACTGCTCGATTGCGAGCGGACCGACGGCGGAGGGATCTCCCGACCGGCTGGCGACGGAGCGGACTCGCCATGAGCGCGGCTGGCCATACCCGCGTCGTTGGCTGGTCAGCGCGGATGGAGGACGGAGCATGAGGCTAACGGTCGACGGCGTCGACGTCGAGGTAGCAGACATCGCGACAGGATTGGAACGGGTGAACCGGCCCACACAGACGGGGGGCTACATCCGAAAGGCCGGACCCCAGGGCTGCACGGCGACCATCGTGCTGCGAGCTAGCTCCGGGGCTACGGTCGACTGGACCGGGTTGCTGACCCGGGGCGACGACCACGACTTCTCCTGGAAGGACCCGTCGGGGAAGGCTTGGCATCTTCAGGCGATAGTCAAGCAGGTCCTAGGCGGTGGTCGGAGCCGCGTGGTCAAGATCGCGGGTATTGTTCTGCCCGGCTAGGTCGATGATCCCTCTGTGACCTGACCGCAGACGCCGCCATGCAGCGCGTCGTCATCCGCGGTAGTAGCGGACAGCGGCCTGTCTAACCGGTTGTCTAACCCGACTCGCCCTCGGAGGCCCCGGAGTGCCCTCCAGCGCCCTCCCCTGGATCTGCGGTTTCGCCATGTTGCGGTAACGACGAGGGTGGGATTTCGATTTTGAGTCCGGCGCGTCTGCCAGTTCCGCCACTCCGGCGTG
>CAZMRP010000161.1:0-8978 GCA_964568275.1 uncultured Myxococcales bacterium | reverse complement strand
AACGACGTCCTCCAGCCCGGGGGCGGTAGTCGTTCCCGGGCCCCGCGCGGCGCCCGTTCCGCCCATCGGCGGCGACGCGGGCCCCTGGCGCGGGCGGGCGATCCGGCGCGGGGAGGCCCGCGGCACGACGCTGGTCAGCCCCGAGCCGCTGTCGTTCTACGGCGGCGTCGATCCGGAGTCGGGCCGCGTCCTCGAACGCGGTCACCCGCTCGAGGGGCGGACGGTCGCCGGCCGGGTGCTGGTGTTGCCCACCGGCAAGGGCTCGACGGTGGGGTCCTACGCGCTGTACCGGATGGCCCGCGCCGGCACCGCCCCGGCGGCCATCGTCTGCGCCGTCTGCGACACGGTGGTTGCCGTCGGTGCGATTCTGGGCGAGATTCCCTGTGTGGATCGGGTCGACATCGGGCGGATCCCGGACGGGCGGCCGGTGTCGGTCCGGGGGGAGGAGGTGGCGCTCGTTGACTAGGATGCTGCTGAAGCTCGGCGGGTCGGTGATCACCGACAAGCACACGGAGTACCCCAAGTTGCGCAACGCCGCCCTGACCCGGCTGGCTCAGGAGATCGCGGCGGCACGCCCGAAGCGCCTGATCGTCGTGCACGGCGCGGGCAGCTACGGTCACCCGATCGTGGCGCGCACCGGCCTCGACAAGGGCGTGCGCGACCTGCGCGGTCGGCTGGCCTGGGCCGAGACGCAGTGCTGGCAGAACGTGCTCAACGTGGAGATCGCCGCCACGCTGGGTCGCGCCGGCCTGCCCGCCATCCCGTTCCAGGCCTCGGCCGTGGCGCGGATGCGCGACGGTCGCCTCCGCCGCCTCGACCTCGGCGTGCTGGAGGGAATGCTCGGGGCCGGGATGATCCCCGTGCTCTACGGCACCCCGGCGTGGGACGACCGGCGGGGCTGCTCGATCCTGTCCGGCGACGCCATCACGCCCTGGGTCGCCCACCGGCTGGGCTTCGACTTCGTCGTCCACGCCACCGACGTCAACGGCGTCTACGACGCCGACCCGCACGTCGATCCGGGCGCGGAGCCGTTCCCGGTGGTCAACCGCAAGACCTGGCCGATGGTGCGCCGCGCCCTGCGCCGCTCGGCGGCGATCGACGTCACCGGCGGCATGCTGGGCAAGGTCACCGAGCTGGTCCGCTGGGCCCGCCGCGGGCTGCGCGGCCGGATCGTCGATGCCAACGCGCCGAACCGCGTGCGCGACGCGCTGCGCGGCAAGGCCGTCGGCACGCTGGTGAGCTGGTGACCCGCCGCGCGGCACGCGAGCGGCTGGTCGTGGCCCTGACCGGCGCCTCCGGCGCGGTGCTCGGCGTGCGGCTCCTCGAACGGCTCCGCGAACGCGGCGAGCTGGAGACGCACCTGATCGTCAGCCGCAACGCCGAGCGCGTGCTGCGGCTCGAGACCGGTTGGACCGCGGCCCGGCTGCGCAAGCTCGCCGACCACGCCTGGAGCCCCGAGGCGCTGGACGCCCCGCTCGCCTCCGGCTCGTTCCGCACCCGCGGGATGGTCGTCGTGCCGTGCTCGATCAAGACCCTGTCCGCGGTGGCCAACTGCTTCGCCGCCGACCTCGTCGGCCGTGCCGCCGACGTCACGCTCAAGCAGCGCCGGCCGCTGGTGCTGGTGGTCCGCGAGACCCCGCTGCACCTCGGTCAGCTGCGGCAGCTGGTCCTGGCGGCCGAGGCCGGGGCGACGATCCTGCCCCCCGTGCCGGCGTTCTATGCCCGGCCCCGGTCGATCGCCGACCTGGTGGACCAGACCGTCGCCCGGATTCTCGACGCCCTGGGCGTCGACGACCCGCTGCTCCGTCGCTGGCGCGGGGGCTGACGGGGATTCGCAGGACGCGGAGCCCGCCGCCGCCGCCGGCGGCGGCAACTGCTGCCGGTCGTCGAGGGGAGTCCGGGAGTCGAATCGTGAGCGTTCGCTGGTCCGCCGCCCTGTACCTCGTCGCCGCGACCTGCGCCTTCTCGGTGGTCGGCCTGCTGGTCAAGCTGAGCGCCGAGCGCTTCCCGGCCACGGAGCTGGTGTTCCTGCGCGGGCTGATCGGCATGCCGATCCTGTGGGCCCTGGCCCGCGCGCGGGGCGTGTCGCTCGCCGGACGACGACGCAGGCTGCTCGTGGGTCGGGCGCTGGCGGGCACCGTGGCGATGTTCCTGTTCTTCGTCTCGCTGGCGTGGCTGCCGGTGGGCGAGGCGTTGCTGCTCAACCAGTCCAACCCGATCTTCGCCCTGCCGCTGGCGGCCCTGCTGCTCGGCGAGCGGATCGGCTGGCGCCACGCGGTGCTGGTGGCCGCGGCGCTGGCCGGCGTGGCGCTGATCGTCCGCCCGCAGGCGGCGTCGCTCAACTGGCCCGCCCTCGTCGGCCTGGCCTCGGCGCTGTTCACCGCCCTGGCCTACGTCCAGGTCCGCGAGCTGACGCACACGGAGTCGTCGCTGACGATCGTGTTCTGGTTCACCGCCGGCTCGGCGCTGCTGGGCGGCCTGGCCTCGGCACCCTGGTTTGTCGTCCCGCGGTGGGAGGAGCTGCCCGCGCTGCTCGGCATCGGCGTCTTCGCCGTGCTGGGCCAGCTGCTGCTCACCTGGGCCTACGCCCGCGGCGAGGTGGGCCGGCTCGCCGCCTTGGGCAGCCTGGGGGCCGTGTTCGGCGCCGTCTGGGACCTGCTGGTCTGGGGCCACGTGCCCGACGCCTGGACCGCCCTCGGCGGCCTGGTCGCCATCGGCGCCTGCGCCGCCCTGCAGACGCTCCCGACGCAGACCGCCGTCCGCGAACCCGCGGCGCCGTCGACCGGTCGCCCTTGACGCCGCGCGCTTGCACCGCCTAGCGTCCCGTCGCGGGTGCGGCGCCCCGTCGCACCCGCCGGCGGGAGGTGCCCGATGATTCCGCGATACACGCGACCTGCGATGGCGGCCGTCTGGTCCGACCGCACGCGCTACGAGACCTGGCTCGCCGTGGAACTCGCCGCCTGCGAGGCGATGGAGCGCGCCGGAACGGTGCCCGCCGGGACCGCCGCGGCGGTTCGCGGGAAGGTGCGGCTCGACGAACGCCGGATCCTGGAGATCGAGGAGCAGACGAAGCACGACGTGATCGCCTTCCTGACGCACGTCGAGGAGCAGGCCGGGGAGCCCGCGCGGCACCTGCACCGCGGGATGACCTCCTCCGACGTGCTCGACACGGCGCTCGCGCTGCAGCTCGAGCGCGCTTCGGCGCTGCTCGACGAGGGCTTGGTCGAGCTGCGGGCGGCGGTGCGGGAACAGGCCGAGCGCTGGAAGCTGCTGCCGATGATCGGCCGGACGCACGGGATCCATGCCGAGCCGATCACCCTGGGGCTGGTCTGCGCCGGCTGGTACGCCGAGCTGGGCCGCGCGCGCGTCCGCTTCCTGGCGGCCCGGGACGAGTTGCGGGTCGGCAAGCTGGCCGGCGCCGTCGGCACCTACGCCCACCTCGATCCGGCGCTCGAGACCCGCGCGCTCGGCGCCCTCGGCCTGCGCCCGGAAACCGTGCCGACGCAGATCGTGCAGCGCGACCGGCACGCCGCCTATCTCAACGCGCTGGCGCTGGTCGCCGCGGCCGTCGAGCGGTTGGCGCTGACCGTCCGGCACTGGCAGCGCACCGAGGTCGGCGAGGCGGCCGAGCCGTTCGGCAAAGGCCAGCGCGGCTCCTCCGCGATGCCCCACAAGCGCAACCCGATCCTGGCCGAGAACCTCTGCGGCCTGGCCCGGCTCGTCCGTTCCTACGCCGGCGCCGGCCTCGAGAACGTCGCGCTGTGGCACGAACGCGACATCAGCCATTCGTCCGTCGAGCGGGTGATCCTGCCGGACGCCACGACGGCGGCCGACTTCCTGCTGCACCGGGCGGCCGGAATGGTCCGCGGTCTGGTCGTGCGCGAGGACGCGATCCGCGCGAACCTCGAGCGGACGAAGGGACTGGTCTACTCCGAGGGGCTGCTGCTGGCGCTGGTCGACGCCGGCCTGCCGCGGCAGGAGGCCTACGGCCACGTGCAGCGGGCGGCGATGCGGGTCTGGGACGAAGGCCTGCCGTTCGTCGAGGCGGTGCGTGCCGCGCCGGAAATCACCGGACGGCTCGACGCGGCCGCCCTCGACCGACTGTTCGATCCGGCACAGGCGTTGCGCTGGGCGGCGGCGATTGTCGACCGCGCCCTGGCGCAGGAGTAGGGGCCCGACGCCCCTGGAGGAAGCGATGGTCGACGAGGCGACACTGCGTCGAGGCTTGACCGCCACGCTGGAGCACACCGAGCTGGACGGTCTCGGCCGGCGCGAGCGGGGCAAGGTCCGGGATTCGTACGTCGGGGCCCACCGGCGCGTGATCGTCGTCACCGACCGGCTCTCGGCCTTCGACCGCGTGCTGACCACCCTGCCGTTCAAGGGCCAGGTGCTCAACCGCGCGGCCGCGTTCTGGTTCGACAAGACCCGCGACGCCGTCCCCAACCACGTGCTGGACGTGCCCGACCCCAACGCGATGGTGGTCACCGAGTGCCGGCTGATCCCCGTCGAGATGGTCGTCCGGGCCTACCTCACCGGCAGCACCTCCACCTCGATCTGGGTCCGCTACGACCACGGCGATCGCAGCTACTGCGGCCACCGGCTCCCCGGCGGCCTGCGCAAGCACCAGCCGCTCGAGCGGCCGCTGGTCACCCCGACCACCAAGGCCGCCGCCGGGCAGCACGACCAGCTCGCCAGCCGCGAGGAGCTGCTGGCGATGGGCGCCTGCGACGCGCGCACCTTCGACGAGATGTCGGAACTGGCGCTGACCCTGTTCCGCCTCGGTCGCGAACACTGCGCCGCCCAGGGCCTGCTGCTCGTCGACACCAAGTACGAGTTCGGGCGCACGCCGGAGGGCCAGCTGGTCGTGATCGACGAGGTGCACACGCCGGACTCCTCGCGGTTCTGGGTCGCCGCGACCTACGAGCAACGGCTGGCGGAAGGCAAGGACCCCGAGGCGCTGGACAAGGAGTTCGTTCGCCGCTGGTACACGCAGCAGGGCTTCCGCGGCGACGGCGAGCCGCCCGCGATCCCCGACGACGTGCGGCTCGAGGCCGCGCGGCGCTACATCGATGCCTTCGAGCGCATCACCGGCACCCCGTTCGTCCCGGACCTCGAGGAACCGGGCGCGCGTCTGCAGCGCAACCTCGCGCGCTGGAGGTAGGCCCCGACCCCGGGCGTGCGGCCTCCCGGCGCCCGCCGACCCTGCGGAGGACCGATGAACGACGACCGATCGGACGACGACGCGCCGGACGACGAGCCCCTCCCGGACGGGACGGACGAGGTCGCGCTGCCGATCGACGGCGTGCTCGACCTGCACACCTTCCACCCGCGCGAGGTCGCCGCGCTCGTCGCCGAGTACCTGGACGAATGCCGCCGCGCGGGGATCCTCGAGGTGCGCATCGTGCACGGCAAGGGCACCGGTCAGCTCCGGCGCACCGTGCACGCCGCCCTCGGGCGCCACCCCGCCGTCGCCTCGTTCCGGCCCGCCGGGACCGGGGAGGGGAGCTGGGGCGCCACGATGGTCACGCTGCGACCCGTGACGGACGGGGAGCGGGAGTAGCCGACGGGTCGGGGTCCGGAGCCTCAGGCCCCGCCGCGCGCGAACGCGGCCGCTTCCGCCGCCAGCTCCTCGAGCAGCTGCGCCAGCGTCCAGCGCTCGGAGGTCGGCGTCAGCGCCGCCCACAGCGGACGCGGCAGGCCGGTGGTGCGATAGCCCGCCATCACCAGCTGCAGCTGCCGCTCCGTCAGCCCCGACAACACGACCGCGCGGGGCAACGGCGAGTCGGCTCCCGCGCCCGTTCCGTCCGCCAGCGCCAACAGCTCCGCCAGCGTCCGCGAACCGTGCTCGCCGCCCGCGAACACCAGGGGCACGCCCGGGCGCGCCCGCTCCACGACGGCCCGCAACGCCGGCTGTTCGCCGACTGCGAACCCCGAGGCCAGCACGGCCGACGGCCCGTACATTGCTTCCTCGGAACTTCCCACCGGCGCGAAACCGTCGTCGTGCATCGCCAGACCTCCCGCTCCCCGTTCGGGGCGCGCCGACGGTAGCATCCCGACGGCGACGACTCCATGCGGTCGCTCGGCGCTCGACGACGCCCGGTCTCGGACCGTCCACGACCGTCCGGGGCCGTCCCGGTTCCTGCGTCCAATCGTACACAACCGCCCGCCTCGTGCGACGCATCCCGTTGAAATCGTTGGATCCCCTGCTGGCACGGAGCCGGCAACACCGGCCGCTGCGTGGTATCGGATCGTTCCGTCCCGAAGCCGGTCTTCGGTCGACGGGCGTCGCGGGAGGTGGTGATGATCGCTCGTTCGTTGCTGGTGGTGTTCGTGCTGGCTGCTCCCACCGTGGCTGCTGCCGACTACGTGGTCGGCGGCTCCGCCGCGGTCAACGTCCAGGTCTCGGGGACGATCACGGCCGCGCCGCTGTACTCGCCGCCCGAGCCGGTCGTCGTTCACCACGCGCCCCCGCCGACCTACGCGCCTCCGCCCCCGGTGGTCGTGGAGAGCGCGCCGTCCTACGGCGGGTACCGGGCCTGGCACGAGGAGCCGCGCTACGTGGAGCCGGTGACTTCGTACTACGAGCCGCCGCCCCCCACGGTGGTGGTGCAGCCGGTGTACCCGGAGCCGGCTCCGACGTACTACGCCGGTCCGACGACGACCGTGGTGCCGACCGCCAACGTGGCCGCGGGTTGCGCGAGCTGCGACTGCCCGGGCGGCTGCGGGGTCGCCTACGGCGGGGCCTGGGAGCACCTGTTCGACCTCGTGGTCTTCGGGGCCTACCGGCACGTGTTCGAGGCGGCCGAGCTCGGCGGGTTCAACACGTCGATCCGGTTCCTGCTGCTCGATTCGTTGTCGCTGGAGGCCGGCCTCGGCTACTACGCCGGCGGCACCACCAGCGGCGGCAACCACGAGGAGCTGCCGTTCAACCTCAACCTGCTCTGGTACCCCTGGACGCGGGAGGCGCCGTTCTACGTGGCGGCGGGCGTCTTCGCCGGCTGGGCCGGCGTCTGGCAGGACGATCTGCTCGAGCCGTACCTGGTCGCGGGCTGGACCGAGGACCAGTGGTTCGCCGGCGGTCGGGTCGCCGCGGGTCTGGAGTTCGAGGTCTGGGACTTCCTGCTGCTCGGCGCCGAGGTCGAGGCGTTCTACCGCAGCCGCGAACACGAGGGCGCCCCCGACGGCGAGGCGGGCGTCTCGGTGAGCCTCGGTCTGGGCCTGCGGATCTGATCGTCTTCCGTCGCCCGATCCTCGCGCCGGGATCGGCGCGGCCGTCCCGGACGGTCTTCCGGCCGTCGGACATCCGTGTCAGGCCCATCTCGCCGTCGATGCGGTCCAACCCCACGGAATCCGCTCCACCGAGTTGCTGGCCCGCCGATTGCATCGGTGCTCGCCGGCCCGCACGGGCAAGACGAAGGGAGGAGGACGAGATGAAGCTTCGGGTGACGCTGGTCGGATCGATCGCGATCGGGGCGCTGCTGCTTTCCGGGTGCGGCATGCTGGAGGGCGACTTCGCCGCCTACTCCGGCTCCCCCGGCGGCGAGTTCGGCGCGACGCAGGGCGGCGTGCAGGACATGACGCTGGCCCGCTCGCTGGTCGAGGAAGGCCGGGTCCCGCCGGCCGGCGCCTTCCTGCCCGAAGCGATGTTCTCGGAGCACGATCTTCCGCTGACCGGCGCGCCCTGCGACACGCTGCTCTGCCTGCGCGGCGCGCTGGGCGTCGCCCCCGCCGCCGACGGCGCGCCGGCGGCCTGGGTCCAGATCGGGATGTCGTCCACGATCAACCCGGAGACCTTCGAGCGGCCGACGCAGACGATCGTCGCCACGGTCGACGTCTCGGGCTCGATGGGCTGGAGCTATCCCGGCGGCTCGACCCCGGGCGAGATCTCGCGCACGCTGCTGCACGCCGTCGTCGACCGGCTGGGCGAGGGCGACCGCTTCGCCATCGTGACCTTCGGCTCCGCCTCCCGCACCGTCCTGCCGCTGACCTCCGCCGCCGAGCAGAGCCGGATCCACGGCGCGATCGATGCGCTGCGCGAGGACGGCTCGACCGACATGGAGTCCGGCATGCGCACCGCCTACCCGCTGGCCGCCTCCGCCGTCGGCACCACCGACGCGGTGCGGGTAATGGTGCTCAGCGACTACCAGCCCAACGTCGGCGCGACCACGCCCGGCGAGTTCCAGCGTCTCGCGATCGAGGGTTCGGAGGACGGCGTCGGCCTGACCCTGTTCGGCCTGGGCCTCGGTCTGGGTCCCGAGGTGATGAGCGCGATGAGCGAGATCCGCGGCGCCAACGCCTTCTCGCTCATGCAGCCGGACGAGGTCGAGACGCTGCTGGAGGACAGCTGGCCCTGGATGGTCAGCCCGATCGCCTACGACCTGCAGGTCAAGCTGCAGACCGCGAGCGGATTCCGGCTCGCCGCGAGCTACGGCTTCCCCGGCGCCGACGGCGAAGCCGAAGCGTCGCTCGAGGTGGCCACGGTGTTCCTCAGCCGCCGCAAGGGCGCGATGCTGGTGCAACTGCGGCCGGTCGAGGCGGGCGCGTTCGCGGCGGCCGAGGCGACCCTCTCGCTCGGCTACGCGACCGTCGACGGTACGCCGAGGACCGAATCGCTCGCCGTCCGCTACGAAGGCCAGGCCCTCGACGACGGCGGCCGCTACCTGCCGCAGCTCGGGCTGGCCAAGACCATCGCGCTGGCGCTGCTCGTCTCGGGGATGCGCGACGCGGCGGAACAGTACGGTACGGACCACGCGGCGGCCGTGGCGACGCTCGAGGCGGCCCGCGACCGCTACGCCTCGGACATCGTCGAGCTGGCCGACGAAGCGCTCGACGCCGAGCTCGAGTTCGCCGACGCCCTGCTGGCGCTGATGCGGTCCGGGGCCCCCCAGGGCACGCTGTACGGCGGCTAGCCCGCCGCTTGCCCGCTCCCCGGACCGCCGCTCCCCCGCCCGTTCCTAGGGCCACGCACACGGCGCCTG
>CAZMRP010000160.1:0-9003 GCA_964568275.1 uncultured Myxococcales bacterium | reverse complement strand
AACATCAACCTGTAGCCCTCAGCGCCCCGCCGCCGCCCGCACCCGCACCTCGCGGAATCGCTCCCCCGTCGGCCCGAGCGCCACCGCCCCGCGGTCGACGCCGTCCTCCGGCGGCCGGACCGGGAACGGCAGGCACGGCCGCCCCGGCTTCCCGACGCACGGCGCCGCCTCGACCCGCGGCGGCTCGCCCGTCCGCACCGTCGACTTCCCGCAGCTCGGCGCGAAGTCGTACGGAAACCGCCGCTCGTCCACCAGCCACGCCCGCAACGCCGCCTCGTCCGCCCCGCCGTGCAGGCACAGATAGCCGTCGAGGAAGTCGACCAGGTCGTACCCCTCCAGCGCCCGGTCCGGCGGCGGCGTGCGGCCGAACCAGTCGCGAACCACCGCCAGCGACCGCGATCGCTGCAGCGCCGCGTCGGTCCCCGCCTCGTACAGCGCCCACCCGGCGCCCGCCACCAGCCACTCGCTGAGCGTCTGGGTCATCGGCTCGGTCGGCCGGCCGAGATACTCGCCCGACAGCGGCAGGTTGCCGAGGTCCGTGGCGATGCCGATCCAGTCGCCGACCGAATCGAGGTACCAGGGGTCGTCGCGCGACAGGCTCGAGAACAGCGTCGCCCACCCCTCCTGCCACGCCAGCCGTGGGTCGGTGTCGGCCCCCGCGTGCGGCCACCCCGGCACCCCCGTGCTGCTCGGATAGACCGTCTGCACGAAGTGCCCCAGCTCGTGCGCCACGACCGCCTCGTCGAACTCGTCGCTGTCGTCGGGGCCGCCGAGGAACCACATCTGGCCCCCTCGAGGTACGACGTGCCCCAGGGCGTCGTGCGGCCGCGCTCCCAGTGCGCGCGGGCCCGCGGCAGCGGCGTGGTCCGCTCGAACCCCGCCTCCGCCGCGGCCAGCGCCCGGTTGACCGTGTCGAAGATCGCGAAGGCCCCGGCGTTGTCCGCCAGCGCGATCGCCACGTCGACCGCCGCCGGGGCGTCGGCCGGGAACGGGTCGGTCCGCACGGCGTAGACCGCGTCGTCGAAGTCGGTCGTGTCCGCCGGCCGCGGTTCGTCCGTGCCCGCCACCACGCGCAGCCACGCCTCGGCCGCTCCCGGCACCTCGAACGCGTACCGGCCGTCGTCGTCGGCGAGCGTGCGCGCGACCTCCCCCGCCGCCGTCTCCAGCCGCACCGAGACGCCCGCCGCCGGCACCGGTGCCGCCGCCCCGAGGGCGCTCGCCGAGATCGGCCGCCGCTCGAAGGTGATCCGTCCCGCCAGCGATGTCCCGCCGTCCGCGTCCGCGGCGGCGTCCGCGCCGTCGTCCGCGGAATCGTCGGGACCCGCGTCTTCGGGCGGCGTCCCTTCGTCGTCCGGCACGTCCTCCACGTCCGGCCGTTCGTCCGTGCCGCCGTCGTCGGGCTCGACCACGTCGTCGTCGCCGCAGCCGAGCGCGACTCCCGCCAGCAGGAGCAGAGCCGGCATCACCACGATCGACCGACCAGGGTGCTTCATCCGCCGCCGCCTCCTCGCCCCCGCGCCGAGGGACAGGATGACGGCACCGGGGCGGGTGCGCAAGGTCGGGGGGGGAAGAACCGCGGAGGCGCGGAGAACGCGGAGGGACTCTTCTTTCGGGGGGGAAGAACCGCGGAGGCGCGGAGAACGCGGAGAGGCTCTGCTTTCGGGGCGGGACGAACCGCGGAGGCGCGGAGGGGGAACCGAGTTTCGCGGCCGGAGGCACCGCCGAGACGGGGAGCGGGAGCCGAGGCCGAGCATCACACCGGAGCCGCGGAGCGCGCGGAGTCCGGGTGGACCGCAGAGGCGCCGAGGACGCGGAGGCCGTCCGGAAGAGGTCGGTCTGCGCGGTGGTCCGTCGAACCTCGCGGTGCGGCCGTGCGCTATACTCCCGCCGTGACTGAGGGCGCACCGCGGTACGACGACGTGCACCTGACGCTGTGTCTGACCCACGACTGCAACCTGCGCTGCCGGTACTGCTACGGGGGCGAGAAGTCCCGGCGGCACATGTCGCTCGCCACCGCGCGCGCGGCCCTCGAGTTGGCGCTGGCTCGCACCTCCGCGCGCCTGCACCTGGTGTTCTTCGGCGGCGAGCCGCTCCTGCGCTGGCGCACGCTGACGACGCTTGCGGACGAGGCGCGCGCCCGAGGCCGGGAGGCCGGTGTCGAACTGCGGCCCACCGTCACCACCAACGGCACGTTGCTGTCCCCGGCGCGGGTCGCGTGGCTTCGCGACCACGACTTCGTCGTGGCCGTGTCGTGCGACGGCGTGCGCGCGGCGCACGACGCCCACCGGTTGGGGCCCGACGGACGCTCGAGCCACGCGCGCACCACCACCGGTCTGCAACGGGCGTTGGCGGCGGGCCTGCCGGTGCGGACGATCCTGGTGCTCGACCCGGCCACGGTGGAGCTGCTCCCCGCGTCGCTGGCCTGGCTGCGGTCGCTCGGCGCCGCCGACTTCGTGGTCAACCCGAACTGGTTCGCGGACTGGACTGCGGAGGAGCTGCGCGAGCGCTGGGCGCGGGCCTACGCCGCCGCGGCCGCGCTGTGGGTCGCCGCGTTCCGCGAGGACCGCCCGTTCTGGCTCTCCTTCCTGGACGACAAGGTGTCGACGCACCTCAAGGGGGGCTACACCCCCTCCGAGCGCTGCGACCTGGGGCGGCGGAACCTGGTGGTGGCGCCGAGCGGCCGGCTCTATCCGTGCGACCGGCTGGTGGGGGAGGACCGCGACGAGCGGTTCGTGATCGGCGACGTCTCGACCGGCCCGGTGCCGGAGCGCGTGGCGGCGCTGGTGCAGCGGACGTGCGCGATGCCGGCCGACTGCCTGGAATGCGCCGTCGCGCCGCGCTGCCGCAACCGCTGCGCCTGCGCCAACCTGGCGCTGACCGGCGCGATCGACACGCCGTCGGAGACGCTGTGCTTCCACGAGCAGCTCGCGATCCGCACGGCCGACACCGCGGCGGCGACGCTGTTCGCGGAGCGCAACCCGGCGTTCCTGCGCCGGCACTATCCCGAGGCGCCCCGCTAGGTCCGCGGGAGCGCTCGCGCCCTTCGACCGTTCGGCTTCGCCGAACGCTCAGGGTGCGACGCGGCTCCCTCCCACCACGATTCCACGCAGGCGGAAATCGCCGCGCGAAAGCTCCGTCGACGACGAAGCGATCGTTTTCGACCGCAGGCAGAACCCGGCTCCCGACGCGGCGCCCCCGGCTGGATCGGTGCCCCAACCCGCTGCGAGAAGACCGCCCTCTGTGGCGCAGGACAACGCCACGGAGGACACCATGGGATCCTACCCCTCCCGTCGTGGAGGCAGGACGCGCCGGTGCTTCGCCGGACACGGAACGGGCGTCGGGTTTCCTGCGCTCACGGCCCGGGCCGGAAGGTCCGCAGGGCCAATCCGCCGAGCGAGGCGAACACCGCGCCGTAGCCGACGTCGGTCGACACGATGGCATAGCGCTGGTCGAGCCTCATCGTGCCGTTGACCAAGTCCGGCTCGCCCACGAGGACACCGCGGCGGTCGACGTTCAGGAGGAGCAGGCGTCGGAGTGGCTCCGGCGGCGACGACTCGACTGCGACGAGGAGCGCCGCACCGAGGTCACGCAAGGCCATGCGCAACCCCATCGTGCTGTCCGCGAGCCCCGAGGCGACGACATCGAGGCATCCAGGCGCATCCAGCAAGTCGCCCCCCGATGCTCCGAATCGGGCTGAGCAAATGCGGGAGAAGAGGTCGTCGCCATCGCGGAGCGACCAGGCGACCGCGAACTCGTCGCCGGCATCGCCCACATCCTGGATCATCCCGTGGTCGCTCAGCATGCCCGACGGGACGACCCGACCAAGCTCGCGGTCGATCCAGAGGATGCGGGGCGCGCAGGACGCGCCCAGATACGTCTCAGGTCCACGACCCGAGAAGGCGACGGCGAAGCCGAGAACTCCGGCCGCGACGTTGATCATCCCGAACGCCTCGTCCTCGACGGTGAGCGGCGCCGGAATTGCCTGCAACGCTCCAAGACGGTCGACTAGGCCGACCCGAAGCATCAGCGCGCCGCTCGAGGGCGCGCAGCTCATCGGTGCGCCTGGAGCGCCCGACGTCCAGGCCACGGCGAATTCCTCTCCCGTCCAGTCGGCGTCGAAGTCCTGCGCCGTGGCGTCGGGAACCGCCAGCACGGGCGGCCAGTAGGGCTTGCCGTCCGGGTCGAGCCGCAGCATCACGATTCCCGAGCCGCGATCGATGTGGAACAGCCCGAACCCCTCCCCGGTCCACACGAGTCGAACCGCGGCGAAATCGGTAGCCGGGTACCGCCAGTCGAAACCCGCTGGACGGCCGTCCCGGTCGAAGCGCACGAAGTGGAACTGCCAGGCTTCGTCGGAGTAGTCCGCGGGTGTCATGTCCTCGCAGAGCCCTACCGCGAACTCGTGGCCGGTCCAGGCCAGGTCGAGCAACGCGTCGCCCGGAACACCCACTCCCTCGATGAGGCTCGGAGCGCCCTCCTCCGGTGCGTAGTCGCTCGCGTCGGGATCGGGAGGCGGGAGCGGCGCCCCGTCCCCGTACCGGCATTGCCAGTCGCACCCGTCGCTGTTGAGTCGGTTCCAGTCGTCGCACTCCTCGCCGTCGTCCACGATGCCGTTGCCGCACTGGGGGGCGTAGGGGACATCGACCGGCCCGGCGTCGAGCATTTCCGCGCCGGACCAGTCCGGATACGGAGGCCACCACCGGTCCCCGCTCTCGGACCCCGCTTCCTCCGACGAATCGTCCACGACGTCTGCCTCGCCGCCCCGGTCGTCCTCCCCGCCGCCCGCATCCACGATGGCGGCGCCGCCGGAACATCCCCCGAGCGCCAGAAGGGCGACGACGCCCGCGACCACCGCAATCACGGAACCCGTCTCACCCAACCAGTACCTGCGCATTGTCCTTGCCTCCCGGCGCCAGCCCGCCGCAACCCGTCGAGCCGTGCGCCCGACTCCTGGTGCAGTCGGAGCCTTCGGCCAGGAACCGCCCAACTTCACCTTACCCCCCACCTTCTCTGCACGCCACAGCCGATGAGGTGGGCCACGCTGCCGCGGACCCGGTGTCCTGCAAGAGACACCAACGACGACGCACGGTCGGAAACAACCGTCCCTCGCGCGGTCAGGCGACGATGGCCAGCGGACCAATGATCCTGCGTGCCCGCGGTATCTCGGGAGGCAGATCGGACGAGAGAGAGAGAGAGAGAGAGAGAGAGAGAGAGAGAGAGAGACTAATCGGCGAGCGCCAGCCGGATGAGCGAGCAGACGCGGCTGGGCGATGCAATGCAGAGGCTACCTCCGCAGGCACTACGGCATGGCGCACTGAAACACAGGCACCTCTCGCCCGTAAGACCGACCCTTGCATCGCAGTCTCTCATTGTGGAGGAGGCGATCATGGGTGTCAAGGGGATGCTCCGAGCCGCCTTCAGGACGATTCCGATGCGGACGCGGAACCTGCTGAGCGGATGAGGTACATTCCGCGAGGAAGCACCTGCTCGGGACGACGGCCACCTGACGCTGTGCCTGACCCACGGCGGCCACCTGCGCTACCGGTACTGCTGCGGCGGCGAGAAGTCGCGGCGGCACATGCTGCTCGCCACCGTGCGCGGCCCTCGAGTTGGCGCTGGCTCGCACCTCCGCGCGACTGCACTTGGTGTTCTTCGGCGGCGAGCCGATGTTGCGCTGGCGGACGCGGACGGCGTTGACCGAGGAGGGCTCGGGGTCGGGCGGAGCGGGCGCCGTCACTCCGCGGTCGGCTCGACGGACAGGGCAACGAGGCCCAGGTAGCTGTTGTCGGGTCCGTCGCAGCGCGGGGGCAAGGAGGTGCCTTCGGGAAGCCGGACCCAGCTGTGCCAGCAGGTGCACGCCGTCCCCTCGCCCCAGCGCTCGACGATGCGGTCTCCCTCGAAACGCACGATCTCGATCCCGGTGAAGCGGACGGCACGGCCGGTCGCGGGTTGCCCGAGAAACGCGGCACGGTGCGTTCCCCGGGCGGTCCGACGGACCGCGACCTTGCGCGTCTCGAGGTCGATCACCAGGTCGTCGCTCTGCCCGCAGAGGTCCGGGAACGCGGCGGGCGCCCGTCCGATGGGCTCGTCGTACAGCGGCTCGGCACCGTGCTCGAGCGGGTCGTGGAGAACGCTGAGGTCACGGAGTCCGAGATAGCGGATCGAGACCGGATGCGTCGCAACCGCCGTCGTCAACCTCGTGCCGGGACCGGCAACGAGGCGGGACGGAGCCTCCGGCACCGTGTCGGCGTCGTCCCAGCGAAGACGTCCGGGGGTCTTCACCTCCCGCACGTCGTCGACCCGGCCGTCGTCCATCACCGCCGGAGGCCGCGCGCTCGGGCCGGACGCAGGACGAACACGCCCCAGCCCAGGTAGCGCCGCCCGTACTCCATCCTGCGCCGGCACTATCCCGAGGCGCCCGGGTAGGTCCCCCGATCGGTCCGGCACTCTTCCGAACCGCCTCCGCGTCCTCGGCGCCTCCGCGGTGCATCCGGACTCCGTGTGCTCCGCGACTCCGGTGTGATGGGCGGTCTCGGTTCTCGCTCACCGCCTCGGCGGTGCCTCCGGCCGCGAAACTCGGCTCCCCCTCCACGCCTCCGCGGTTCTTCCTACTCGACGGTCAGCGCCCCGGCCTGGTCGACGGTGAACTCGCCGACCGCCGTGCCGTCGAGGTCGCAGTAGCGCCACGAGCGGCCGTCGTCCATCGTGAAGCGGTAGGCGTAGGCGTAGCTGACCGCCGTGGGCACGGTCAGCCGCTGCCAGTACTCGTCGTTGGCCAGGTCGCCGGAGGTCATCCCGTCCACATCGACGTTGTAGTCGGCGTCGGTCCAGCTCCAGCTCGTCGGGTCGTCCGCGGCGGCGCCGTAGCCGAGTTGGCCGCGGATCCCCGCGCCCTGCCCCGCGCCGGGCGTGACGCCCTCGGCCCACACGCGGCCGTAGACGTAGTCGCTCGGCGTTCCGGCCGCGGCGGTCAGCGACGACGGCCACTGGATCTGGCACCAGCCGACCAGCGGCCCCGTCCCGGGCTCGGTCACGGTGAG
The DNA here is from genome assembly GCA_964568275.1 of uncultured Myxococcales bacterium. Taxonomy (GTDB): domain Bacteria; phylum Myxococcota_A; class Polyangia; order DRWM01; family JAAZOP01; genus JAAZOP01. Next base: position 1,963 of record CAZMRP010000160.1, on the reverse strand, counting down.
CCGCCCGGCGGCAAGCTCGGCGTAGACCGCGCCGGCGGTGTCGCAGTAGGTCCAGCTGGTGCCGGCGTCGAGCGAGAAGCGCACGGCGTAGAGGTAGTCGCCGGCGGTGTCGGGCACGGCGAGCGCTCCCTGGTACTCGTCGTTGGCCAGGTCGCCGGAGACCAGGCCGTCGACATCGGTCGCGTAGCTCATCGGGGTCCAGGTCCAGCCGGCGGCGTCGGGGGCGACGCCGGGGACGCCGCGACCCAGCTCGGCGGTCACGCCGGCGCCCTGGCCGACGCCGACGGTGACACGCGGGACGCTGACGCGGCCGAAGACCGCGACCGGGTCGCCGCCCTCCTCGGCCGACGCGGCGACCGGCCGGTCGACGGCGCACCAGCCGATCGACGGCGGCGGCGCCGGCAGCACGTGCAGCGTCCCGGCGTGGGCCACGTTGAACCCGTCGTCGGAGCCGGTGCGGTCGCACAACAGCCAGGTCTCGCCGTCGTCGAGGCTGAAGCGGTAGGCGTAGGAGTAGTCGCCCTCGGCGCGGCCGAGCAGCGCGGCGGTGTACTCGTCGTTGGCGCGGTCGCCGGGGACGATGCCGTCGACGTCGACGTTGTAGGTCGCGTCGGCCCAGGCCCAGCCGCCGGGGTCGGAGCCGAGGACGCCGATGCCGATCTGGGCGCGCACCCCTGCTCCCGGGCCGACGCCCGGCGTGACCGACTCGACGTAGACACGGCCGTAGATCGGCCCCGCGGCCGCGTCCGGCTCGACCGACAGCTCGGGCGGGTAGTGCAGGATGCACCAGTTGACGCGCGGGGTGGACGCGTCGTCGTACTCGAACGCCGCGGCCAGGGTCGACGACTGGCCGTCGGGGTTGACGAGCGTCACGTCGACCTCGCCGGCGGCGTGGGCCGGCGTCCGGCAGGTCACGCGGCGCGGCGTGTGGACGATCAGGCCGGCGCAGGCCAGCCCGTCGAAGGTCGCCGAGGCGTCGGGGGCGAAGTTCTCGCCGTACAGCGTGACCAGCGTGCCGCCCTCGGTGGTGCCGCTCGGCGGCGAGACCGTGTCGAGCCGCGGGGCGGGACCGGTCGTCTCGCCGTCCGCGCCGTCCTCGGCGTCGGGCACGTCGGTCGTCTCCGGCACGTCGCCGTCCTCGGGCAGGACGTCGCCGTCCTCGAACGTCGTCCCGTCGTCGCGTACGTCCGGCACGCTGTCGTCGTCGCTCGGCGAGCAGCCGGCGCCGAGGGCCAGCAGCGCCGCGGTCCAGGCCGCGAGCGCCGTCCCGATCGTGGTGTTCCGTGTCCGTCGCATTCCGCACCTCCGTTTCGCGCCGCACGAAGCCTAGCCGCGCGCCGCCGGGCGGGCAACCGTCGCGGCGCGCGGCTTGCCCCTTGACTCCCCGGCCGTCATCTTGTGATCTCCTCGTCGGAGGCTCAGACACGGGACGACGCGGCCGTCGCCGCTTGGGAGGGGCCATGTCCGAGGACGATCGCGCGAAACCCGTTCGCGCCGCCGATGCACCGGCGTCGACGGCCGTCACCTCCGTCGCGATCGACCCGGTGCTCCTGGTTGCGGCGGAGCTGTTCGACCGCCTCGGCTACGAGAAGGTCCGGATGGAGGACGTCGCCGCTCGCGGCCGCATCTCGAAGAGCACTCTGTACCGCCGTTTCCCCCACAAGACGGCGCTGCTCTCCGGCCTGGTCGAATCCTTCAGCCGGGAGTTCGCGCTGCACCTCGCCGCCTTCACCGAACGACGGTACGAGGCCGATGTGCGGCGGATGTGCGCCGAGGAGGGCGGGGGGGGGGGGGGGGGGAAGGGGGAAAAGGCCGCGGAAGCGTCCCGGGTGTGCTCGGCCGGGCCTTCATCGCTTTCAGCGGCCGGGCCCCGGCAATGACCCGGGGGGCGGTCGGCGCCCGCGGCCCACACTGGACAGGCGGGGTCCGAGGGGGGGAGGGGGGCGGGGGGGCTCGCGAGCGG
>CAZMRP010000159.1:0-9027 GCA_964568275.1 uncultured Myxococcales bacterium | reverse complement strand
AAGACCGGCCAGCCGATCGCGGGCAAGAAGATGGAGATCTGCGCCTCGCCCGCCACGATGTTCCAGGAGACCCCCTGCACCGGCGCCCCGTTCGTCGCCACCACGACGACCACCGAGCAGGGCGAGTTCACCTTCGAGGGAGTACCGATCGGCAGCTACGGCTTCTCGATCGAGATCGACGGGAAATGGAGCGTCTCGTTCATGGAGGACTGCTGCGAGCGGATGGAGCCGGGCCAGGTCTACGAGGCCGGCTCGTTCGAGCTCGATTGACCCGTCCCGCCCTTGCCCGGGTCCGTCGGCCGGGCTAGGGTGTCCGGCGTGGAACGACGCCTCGCTTTCCCCCTCGCACTCCTCCTCGCGCTCCCGGCCGCCTGCGGCCCGAACGACCACGCGGCCGACGTGCCGGCCGACACGTTCGACGGACACGACCCCGACGTCCCGGACGACGGCCCGGGCGAGGCCGTCGCGCCCGGCCTGCTGCGCGTGGTGTTCTTCGACGTCGGCACCGGCGACTCGATCCTGGTCCAAGCCCCGGGCGGCCGCACGCTGCTGGTCGACCTCGGGCTGCCCCAGGTCTACGTCGACGGGCGCGAGCCGGACACGGCGCAGTACGTGACGCGGCGCATCGAGGAGCTGACCGGGCGGCGGGCGGTCGACTACTTCCTCGCCTCGCACTACCACACCGACCACGTCGGCAGCTTCCGCAGCGGCGGACAGCCCGCGAGCGGCATCGGCTGGGCCGTCGAGTACGGCGGCCTGGCGGTCGGCACGTTCCTCGACCGCGGGCGCAACCCGGTGGGCGATTCGCCGACGCAGACCGACTACCTGCGCTGGGCCGAGAACCGGACCAACCGGCGCGTCATCGACCGTCCCGGGAACGACTGGGTCGACCTCGGGCCCGACGTCGTCGTCGACGTCCTGGCCGCGGCCGGCGCCGGAATCGCCGCCGACGGCTCGGACGAGAACGGCTTCTCCCTGCCGGTGCGCGTGACCTTCGGCGACTTCGAGCTGGCGCTGGCCGGCGACCTGACCGGCGACTGCGACTCCGACCTGTTCGACGTCGAGACCGCGGTGGCGCCGCTGATGGGCGTGGTGGAGGTCTACAAGGTCAACCACCACGGCTCCCAGAGCAGCTCGAACCTCACCTGGCTCGCCGCCCTGCGCCCGCTGGTCGCCGTCTTCCCCGTCGGCGAGAGCCGCTTCGCCTATCCCCACGCCCGTGTCGTCACCGCCCTCGGGACCTTCGCCGACTCCTACCGCACCAGCGACGGCGAGCTGATCCTCGAGAGCCCCGACGGACGGACGTTCACGATCGGCGGCCGGACCTACACCGCGCGCAGCGAGGCGACCGAAGCGACGCTCGAGCCGCCGCCGTTCGGCGTCGACGAGAAGTCCGACGCGCTGTGCCGCAACGGGCGCGACGACGACCGGGACGGCTACACCGATTGTTCGGACTGGTCGTGCTCGCGCTGCCCGGGACTGACCGCCTGCCGCTGACCCGCTACGGACGACGGTTGGCCGGGTCGCTGGGCGACGCGGCCGACGAGCGATCGAGGTGCAACCAACTCGTCACCGGAAGGCTCGCGTAGTACCCGTCGGTGAACGACCCGGCGTACAGCCCGGCCCACGTCCACTCGCCCATCGCCTGCTCGTTGAGCATGAACGACACCACGCCGAGCTGCGACGGGCTGCCGAGGTCGGCGAAGGCGATGCGGAACTCGACGAACGTGCCCGTGCGGTGCGTCGTCACCGGCGGGGCCGGGTCCGCCGCGCCCCAGGCGCTTCCGGACCACGTCGTCAGGCTCCGGTACGTGTTGTCGACCCGCCAGGCGAAGACCCGCTCGGGCCGGAACCCCGCGGGGAACACCGGGTGCTGCGTATTGTACGTCACCCCCTCGGCCGCCCCGCCGCCCGAGCCGGGGTCGCTGTCGAAGTAGAAGTGGACCCACCGCTGGTTGCTGTCGACCGCGATGTCGGCCCCTTCGTACCCCAGGTACAGGTAGGTCGCGTCCCAGCTCACGTAGGCCCAGTAGCTGGACGTCGTCGTGGAGATCCGCTCGTCCGCGGCGACGAAGTCGTTCGTCCCGTCGATCGCGATCGTGTGCGAGTACGGCGGCGGCGCGACGTCGGCTTCCTCCTCCCCGTCGGCCTCCGCGTCCACGTCGGCGTCCGCATCGGCATCGGCGTCCGCGTCGGCATCGGCGTCCGCGTCCGCGTCGGCGTCCGCGTCCGCGTCCGCGGCGTCCGGTGCGACCTCCGGGCCGTCGTCCGTCGTGTCGCCGTCCCAGTCCCCGTCCCCGTCCGCGGCGTCCGGCGCGACCTCCGGACCGTCGTCCGTCGTGTCGCCGTCCCAGTCCCCGTCCCCGTCCGCGTCGCCGTCGGTTCCCGAGCAGAACGCGTAGACCCAGCAGCCGGGGTCGTCGCAGTCGGTGGCGCCGTCCCGGTCGTTGTCGACGCCGTCCCGGCATTCGTCGGCCTCGACCTCGCGGAACCGGGTGTCCTCGGAGGCCGAGCAACCGGCGAGCGCCCCGAGGACGACGATGGCGGGGAACCCGAGTGTCGCGCGCATGTGCATCACCTTCCTCCGGCCGGATCCGATAGCACATTCCCGGACGCGGAACCTACGGCCGGATGCCGATCTCGTCGAACGGGATCGCTTCGAAACCGGGCATGGCGAACGCCGGGCTCTCGGGCCGCAGGTTCAGATCGAGCGCTGCCTCATCGACGAACAGCGGGTCCTGGTCGTCGATGTTCGGCTCGGTGGCGGCGTAGAAGTCGAGCGCCCCCTCGCCGCCCCAGCTGCCCTCGCGCATCAGCGACTCGGTGCGCCAGGTGATGTTGCGGGCGAAGGTGGAGCCTTCGGGGTCGAGCCAGTGGGTGCCGACGATCGCGCTCCAGTCGTTGGGGATCGCGGCCAGTTCGGGATACCGCGAGGCCCACGGGTCGGACTGGTAGGCGATGGTGCGGGCGCCGCCCCCGCACCCTTCGTAGACCACGTTGATCCGCCCGAGCAGGTTCCAGTCGTCGGGGCACTCGCCGCTCCATTCGTCGTTGGCGGTCTGGGCCCGGCGGTCGGTCGAGTGGCCGCCGTCCTGGGCGTCGACGATCACGTTGTTCTCGAAGTGGTTGTCGCGCCCGCCGCCGCTCATCGTGGCCAGGCCGGTGATGCCGTAGAACACGTTGCCGAAGACCTCGCTGCCGCTGGCGGCGTCGTCGAGGTACACGCCGTGGCTGCCGCCGAAGGGACTGCCGATGTCGTGGAAGAAGTTGAAGCGGATCCGGTTGCCGCGGTAGCCCCAGTCCCGTCCGGTGTAGACCGCGCCGGCGTCGTTGGCCTCCGTCACCAGCCGCTCGAAGACGTTGTACTCGATGCGGTGCTCGTTGCCGCTGAACAGCACGCCCGAGTGCGAGGCGTCGTGGATGTAGTTGTGCTCGATCACGTGGCCGCAGCCGGACGGGCTGACCGCCGGCTTGTAGGTCCGATCCCAGCGGCCGAAGCCCGACAGGTCGCTGTGGCGCACGAACAGCCCGCCGTTGGTCAGCGTCGGCCGGTCGCCGCCGGTGAGCCGCACGCCGGCGCCGCCCGGGTCGCGCACCACGCAGCGCTCCAGGCCGCTGCGCATGCCCGCGATCCGCACCGCATCGCCGCCCGAGTTGCGGAACGTGCACGCCTCGAACACCACGTCGTCCGCGTCGGTGACGTTCACCAGCACCCCGCGCACCAGCTCGAACGTCAGGCCCGCGAACCGCACGTGAGTCGTCCCGGCGGCGCGCAACAACGGCTCGGCCGTCAGCGAGACGCGCAGGTCGGCGCCGTCGAGCGGTCCGGGCGGCCAGAAGTACAACGTGCCGGTCGCCCGGTCGACGTAGTACTCGCCCGGCACGTCCAGCTCCTCCAGCAGGTTCAGCGCGAAGAACGGGTGCAGCATCGCGATGCCGTAGCTCGGCTCCTCGGCCAGCGTCACCGTGCCGTCCGCGGCCACCGTGCCGGCCAGCGAGTCGTCCGCCCAGTACTGGTAGAACAGGCCCTGGAACCACGGGTCCGGCGCGGCGCTCCAGCGCTCGTGCCGCGTCCCGGGCATGCGGAAGCTCGTGTCGGAGAACACCTCCGGGATGCGCAGGAAGCCGCGCTCGGCGAAGTCCGGAGGGCGCGTGCGCGGATAGACCGGCTCCGCCGCCTCGCCGGCGAAGTTCTCGAGGATCGGGATCGGCCAGTTGCCCGAGGCGAGCCAGGAGGTGACGCCGCTGGGCCAGCAGTCCGGGTCGCTGCGCGGGTCGGCCGGGCTGAGGAACCAGTAGCGGTGGATCCCGCCGCCCCACTCCCAGGTGCAGTGGTAGAGGAAGAAGTCGGTGCCGCCCACGTTCGCGGTGTAGTTCGCGAACCCGTCGTCGGCGTTGCCGGTGGCGGTGGTGCCGAGGTACGTGAAGGTCGTGCCGTCGCCGAAGCGGTCGCCGGAGACGACGGCGTCGGCCGTGAGGTCCTCGGGGTCCGTCCAGCCGCGGTTGGGCCAGCGGGCCAGCTCGAGCATCGCGCCGTCGAAGGAGACCTCGAGCGCGCTCTCGGCGCCCCAGGTGGAGAAGCCGCGGCGTTCGAGCGTCCCCAGGTCGGTGATCCCCTGGGCGGCGAGGTCGACCTGCCGGACCTGGTCGGCGGCCTCGGCCGGGAGCCGGGCGCGCGCCGGGTCGCCGGCCGGGACCGGCACGACGGCGGCCGGAACGAGGGCGGCCCCACCGGTGATCCGGACCGCCTCGCCGGGATACGCCGCCCACCAGATCGGGGCGTCGGTCTCGCCCGAGTCGTCGGCGGAGAGCGCCAGCGGCGTGGTCCGCTCGTAGGCCCCCTCGCGCAGCGCGACCACGAGTCCACCGGTCGGCAGCCCCTCGGTGGTCTTGACCTCCCGCACGGCGTCGCGCGCGCGGTCCAGGGTCTCGAACGGCGCCTCGATCGTTCCCGGGTTGGAATCGTCGCCGGCGGGGCTGACGTAGAACCGCGTGGCGTCCCAGGGAACGTCGGGCGGGACGTAGGTGTCCGCCTCGGCGTCGGCCTCGACGTCCGCGTCGGCATCGCCGTCGCCGTCGGCGCCGGGGACGTCGCCCACGTCGGTCTCGCCGACGTCGCCGGCGTCGGCGTCCGGATTCGAGCTGTCGTCGCCGCAGCCGGCGGCGAGGCCGAGCAGGCAGCCGAGGAGCGTTCCGCACCACACCATCGGTTTCGTCATGCGCCAAGCGTGGCGCGGGAGGCCGCACGTGTCAACGAGGGCCGACACCAGGACCGACACCAGGACCGACACCAGGAGGGCCCCGGCAAAGTCCGACATCGTACTCGTACTCGTAGTCGTGCTCGTGCTCGAAGGCCCCCGACTTCGCCGAGTTCCGAATCGACCACGACCACGACCACGACCACGTACGGAGTTTCGCGACGTTGCGTGACTTCGTCCGTCGCCCTGCGGACACCAGGGCGGAACGGGCCGCCGCGCACGGTTGGTGGTAGGATGCTCAGGCTCCGGCGGTTCCGTGGGGACACCACGAACGCGCGGTTTCGAAAGGACGCGGAGATGGCGCCATGGCATCGGGTATTCCTCGTGTTCGTCCTTCTGGCCGCGGGCTGCGACCCGGACCCGGCGGGGCCCGACGCCGAGCCCGACGACGGAACGCCGGCGGACGCCGAAGTCGGTCCCGACGCCGATGCGGACGCCGAGGCCGACGCCGACGCCGACACCTTCGACCCCGACGACGCCGGGGCCGACGACGCCGACGCCTTCGACCCCGACGACGCCGGGGTCGACGACGCCGAGATCGACGAGGACGCCGATGCCGGCGAGACGACGTTGCCGCCGCTCCGCGACGACGCCCTGGACCCCGACTTCCGCTGGGACGAGAAGGCGCGCCGGCTGCTCGACCGCGGCTCGCTCGCCGCGCGCTTCGCCGCGGCCGGCTACACCCTGCCCGCAGGGACGGAGGTCTACGCCGTCCGGATCATCGAGGGACTCGACGGTCCGGCCTACCTGCTCCACGAGGCCGGGGCCGGCGCGTTCTCCACGGGGTTCTGGCCCGCCTCCACGGTGAAAGTGCTGGCGGCCCTCGGGGCCCTCGACTTCGTGGGAACGCTCGGGTTCACCGGCGCGGCCACCATCACCTTCGACACCGGATTCGTCGACCGGCTCCGCAGCATCATCGATCGGGCGATCCGGGTGAGCTCCAACGAGGACTACGACTGGACGGTGCGGGTCGCCGGCTTCGATCGGCTGAACGACGAGTTCCTCACGCCGGAGCGGGGCTTCCCGACGGTCGTGATCCAGCGCTCCTACACCGGTACGGGCGTCCGCCACTCGCCGGGCATGGTGCTCGCCGAAGGGGGGCGCGAGGCGACGGTGCCGCCGCGGGACGGGGTCGTCGCGGACCGCTGCCCGCCGCGCGACGGCAACTGCGCCAACCTCTTCGAGCTCGTCGAGGCGATCCGGCGGCTGACGCTCGACGCCGAGCTCCCGGCGAGCCACCGGCTCGAGGTCGACCCGGCGGACGTCGCCGCGATGGTCGACGCGTTGTGCGGGTCGTCGAGCTCCTACATGCGACCCGGCGCGACGCGGCTCTTCGGCGCCGGAGTGCGGGTCTGCAACAAGACCGGCACCGTGCTCGACAACGACTACCTCGACACGGGCCTGGTCGAGGACCCGGTCACCGGGGACCGCTTCCTGCTCGCGTTCGCGGTCCCCGAACAGGGCGGGTACGTCCTGTCGACCACGGCCGCCGAGGCGGTGGGCGAGCGGGTGCTCGCGGCGCTCGCGGCCCTCCCGGCCGACGGGGTGGCGCTCCAGCCCGACGGAGGGCTGCCGCTCACGGCGCAGCTCGACGATCGCGGCACGACGGGCGACTCGCGCCGCGCCTACACCCTGACGATCGAGGCGGCGGGGGCCGACCGCGTCGAGTTGTCCACCGACGGCTGGCCGATCGGCGAGGCGGCCGGCCCGGGCCCGCGGTTCACCGTGGACTACGCCTACTCGTCGGGCGGCGACCGGCTCCTCGTGATCCGCGCCTTCCGCTCGGGAACGCTCGTCGGCTACCGCTCGATGGCCGTGCACATCACGCCGCCCTGAGCCCCGGGTCGCGCCGCGTCGAACGACGCGTGCCGGCCGGAACCGAAGCCCCGCGGCCGCCTACGGCGTCGTCGGCTGGCGGCGGGCGGTGAACCAGAGCCGATAGCCCTCCATCAACCGCCGCTGCGCGGCCGGGGCGCGGCGGGTGCAGCTCGCGTACTCCGGGTCGTTCTCGGTGGCGCCCCACCGCACCTCGGGACAGTCGTTCGGGTTGTATGCCAGCTCGAACGCCCGCAGTCGCTCGAAGAACGTCGCCAACGTCAGCCGGGCGACGGTGCCGTCGCTGCGCCGGGCGTCGATGCCCAGCTCGTCCCGCGCCGCGAGCCACTCGGCCTCCAGCTCCGCGCGGACCGCGGCCGGCGTCTTCCCCTCCGCGATCCGGAACGCGCCGGCGTTCTCCTCGACCTGGACCGGGAAGCCCAGCACCTCGTCGGCCAGGGCGAGCAGGCGCAGGTCGCGCCCCGGGCTGGAGTAGTCCTCCCACGGCCCCGAGGTGGTGAAGATGGCGGGACCGCTGGGGATCGGGATCGTGAGCCAGCCGGTCTGCTCCTGGTACTCGAAGGCCACCTGCACCGCCGTCTCCCGCTCGGCCAGCAGCTCCACGAGCAGCTGCATCCGGTCGCGGTAGGCCAGCACGGGGTCGAGCGGCTCCGGATTCAGCAACTGCTCGACGTGCGCGTGCCAGGCCTCGGCCTCGGTGAACCGGTATTGCTCCGTGGAGTACTGCACGGCCGGCGGCGCCGCGGCCAGCTCGGCGTTCGAGGCGAAGCAGAACCGGCCATCGATGTAGGCCAGCGGCCGGAAGGCCTTGAAGCCGCCGCTGGTCGTCTTGGGCGTGAAGAAGTAGTTCGTGCGCGCGTAGCGCTTGTGGGAGATCGACTGGTCCGGGTGGCCGTCGATGGCGTACAGCGTGCCGATGCGGTCGCGGCGGCCGGGGAGCCACCGGGTGAGGATCAGCACGTGGCCGCGCGGGTCGACGAAGATCGTGCCGGGGCGCAGCGCGGCGCGCGACAGCGGCAGCGGGTAGAAGTCGCTCACCTCGGCGTCGGCCAGCGAACGGGTGGTCCCGGAGTGGACGAGCCGGGCGACGGTCTCGGCCAGGAACCGGTTGAGCCGCAGCACCGGGTCGTCGAGCTGGTCCCAGGCCGGGGTCAGGTTGGTCAGCACCTCCCCGGCGCACTCCGGGCCCAGACCCGGCTCGCCGCGCTTGCAGACGTGCGCGGCGAACGGCAGGCGGTGCTTCCAGGCGAAGTAGGCGCGCAGGAAGTACGGCGCGTCGCCGCAGTCCGGCGCCAGCTCCGCCGGCACGGCGGCGGCCGGGTCGTCCTCGCCCAGGCCGAGGTGGTCGTGGAGCAGATTGCGGGACGCGTCGCGCAGCGCCCGGTGCAACGGGCGCCAGCCGAGCGTCATGCCCGGCTCGACGAGGAACAGGCGGGCGATCCAGGCCTGGTAGAAGTCCTCCCAGCCGCGGTCCCAGGCCCGCTCGACGGGCCAGACGCCGGTCGCCGGCACCGGTCGGGTCGCGTCGGCCTCCGCGACTACCTCGACCTTCACGCAGGCGTGCCGCGGCCGGTCGCGCGACGAGAGGCACAGCTCCACGGAGCCCGCCGGCGGCTCCGCCACCACCGCGCTCCAGCCCCACGGCGGACCGCCCCACGCCTCGACCGGCCCCAGGCGCCGGCGCTCGCGCCCGTCCTCCTGGAGCACCAGCCGGGGGTCGTCCAGGTCGCGCTCGGCGACGCCGATCACCCGCAGCGGGCGGCCGGCCACGGGCCGCGCCGGGGAGGCGAAGACCCACGCCGCGTCGCCGTCGGCCGCCAGCCCCAGGTCGCAGCTCACGTGCGGCACGTGCGCCAACGGCCCCTCGGCATCGCCGGGATGGCCGTCCCAGGTGTCGAGCGGGGCGACGTCGCGCTCGGCGACGTCCGGCCCG
>CAZMRP010000158.1:0-9030 GCA_964568275.1 uncultured Myxococcales bacterium | reverse complement strand
CACCCCCTGCGAGTTGCACGCCGCGGCGTCGCCCGCCTGGCAGGCCCGCCGCCACGGCTCCTCCGCGTCCGCCGCACGGCCGGCCTCGAACAACACCAGCCCGAGGTACGCGCAGGACGGCGTGTCGTCGCCGTCGCACCCGCGCCGCAGCAGCGGCTCGGCCTCGGCCGCGCGGCCGTCCGTCTGCAGCAGCACCCCCAGCCGCCCGCAGCCGGACGCCTCGCCGCCGTTGCACGCCCGCTCGTAGGCGTTGCGGGCGTCGGCGGGAACGCCTTGTTCCTCGGCCAGCAGGCCCCAGTCGCGGCAGGCGACGGCGTCGCCCAGCTCGCAGGCCATTCGCGTCGGCGACAGCGCCTCCGCCTCCCGGCCCGCGCGGTACAACACCACGCCCAGCCCGCCGCAGCCGATCGCGTCGCGCGCGTCGCAGGCCCGGCGGTAGGGCGCCTCGGCCTCCGCGCTGCGGCCCAACTCCTCGAGCAGCAAGCCGAGGTTGCGGCAGCCGACCTCGTCGCCGCCGTCGCAGGCCAGCACGAGCGCCGTCTCGGCCTCGGACCGTCGCCCCAAATCGTAGAGGATGGCGCCGAGGTCGCTGCAGGCGCCGGCGTCGCCCGCGTCACACCCCTGCCGGCACTCGGCCTCGTCCAGACAGGTGCGGGTCGGCGGCGGGGCGGGGGTGTCGCGCGGCGCGAAGTAGAAGTCGAGGTTCGGGGGCGGCGGCGCGGTGGTCGCCGGGCCGCAACCGAACGCGCCGGCCGCGACGAGCCAGACGGCCGCCCGGGTGGCGAGGTTCCGATCCGCGGTGTGTCGTCCGTGCATTCTCGACCCGCCGTTCCGCCCCCGCTGCCGAGGGAGGATCGCACCACGTCGGGGGCTGGAGGACAAGCCCCTTGGGGGGACGAACGGCGGAGGCGCGAAGCACACGGAGGGCAGTTCTTCGGGGGGCAGGACGAACCGCCGGGCTTGCATTCGCGACGCGGAGCAGGCAGGTTTTCGGGCGGACCAGGAGGTGGACCATGCGCGCCCGCGTCGTTCTGTCGCTGCTGCTCGTGGGACTCGTCGGCTGCCCGAGCGAGATCCCGCCGCCCCCGCCGCCCCCGCCGCCTCCGCTGCCGCCCTGCGAGGCGCTGCTGCAGGGCCGGGCGCCGCGCGTGGAACCGGCGCCGAACGGCATCCCGCAGTCGCAGGTGGCGACGATCGGCACCGTCCAGGGCCGGCGCTTCGCCCTCGGCCTGAGCGGCCGGGAGTTCTGGTACGACACGGACGAGGGGACGATGCGCGTCGCCTTCGACGGTCCGGACCTGCCGATCGGCGCGCGCTTCCTGCCGATCACCGACTGGAACCTCTCGGCGATCGACGAGCCGACGGTGATCCCGGCGCTGCTCACGGAAGGACACCCGAGCGCCTGCCTGTTCGACGGCCGCGAGGCGATCGCGTTGGAGGACGCCGCCGGGCTGGACGCGCCCCCGGACGCCGACGCGCTGGGCGCCACCCTGGCCCTGCGCTACCTCCGGACCTGTCCCGCCTCGCCGGATGAATGCGCGATCTACGGCCCGCCGGACGCCGTCGCCGCCGCCCGCGACCCGTCCGAGCCGCCCGGGGGGTTCTACCTGCGGGCGCCGGCAGCGACCGTCGCTCCGGAGGACCTCACGTACGAGAAGGCGACGCTGCCCGAGCGCGCCGAGCCGGGAGCGACGCCCACGGTGTACCGGCTGGTCAAGAGCGGCAACACCCGCGGGTTCTCGGTGGAGGTCGAGCGGGCGACGACGACGGACGGGCCGGAGCAGCACAACTGGGCGCGGCTGTACCTCAAGAAGGGGCGCAACCGGGCCCACGCCTTCGACATCGACCTGCGCGACGAGAACGCGTACCTCGTGGCGCACCTGCACGCCGACGGCGACCGCCTGCTGCTGTGGGTCGCCTGGCCGCAGCTCGGCCTGACGCTGTCGACCCACGAGAAGCGACGGGCCGCGCGCCAGGGGGAGCCGCTGGTGGTGTCGTTGTCGCCGTACTACGACATGGGGCCGCACGGCATCGTCGGGGTCGGCGTGTTCCCGGTGCTGGGCGGCGAGACGATCGGCCTGGCACAGTGGGACCCGAGTGTCGACCAGGCGGTGTTCTACGCCGCGCCGGACGCCGAGCCGGAGTGGCTCGACGTGGTGCTTCCGGGCAGCTTCGACCCGGAATCGGACTGGGCGCGCTACTTCACGCGGACCGACGGCCGGCTCGTCCCGGAGTTTGAGGCCGAATAGGGGCGCCACGTAGCCCTGCGCGAGCCCGCGAGCCGAAGGGCGAGTGCGCCCGCCGGCCTCACCGCCGCCGTCGCAGGATCGCGCCGTTGGTGCCGAGGCCCCACAGGGTGCCGTCGGGCGCGCCGCCGAAGGCGTTGAAGCCGACGACGCCGGGGGCGCCCACGTCGGTCCACGCCGCGCCGTTCCAGTGCGCCGGTCCGTAGACGAGGTTGACGACCCAGGCGTCGTCGGCGTCGAAGACCCAGCCGGCGCGCACGCCGCGGGGATCCTCGGGCGCCGGCTCCACGACCGTCCAGCCCGTCCCGTCCCAGTGCCAGACGCCGCCGTCGTTGGCGATCGCCGTCTGGTCGTCCGGCGCCGGACCGCCCATCGCCACCGGCTGCGTCAATGTCGCGTAGGGGCCCCAGGCGCGGCCGTCGTAGTGGAAGGCGATCGTGGTGTCGTCGAAGAAGTCCTGCGTGACGTGCCAGACCTCGTCGCCCCCGCCCACCAGCACGCCGCCGTAACCCGGGTCGAGGTGCGTGTCCAGCTCCCCGCCGGCGATCCAGGTCGAGCCGTTCCAGTGCTGCAGCTCGCCGTCCTCGTCCACGGCCCACAGGTCGTTCGGGGCCGAGCCCCAGAAGTCGAGGCACTGGTAGCTGCCGATCGTCGAGGGGTCGTGCTCGGTCCACGTCGTGCCGTCCCAGTGCCAGAAGCCGCCGTACTCCTCGGCGGCCCAGACGTCGTCGGCCGAGAAGCCGAACACGACGACCGTGCTGTAGATCGAGGCCGTGGTGACCTGCGACCAGGCGGTGCCGTCCCAGTGCTGCAGGCGGCTGCCGGTGGCGGCCCAGGCCGCGCCGGGCCCGGCGACCCACACGTCGTGGAACACGGTGGTGCCGGCAGGCGCCACGACGCCCCAGCTCGTGCCGTCCCAGCGGTACAGTCCGCCGTGGTCCCCGGCCGCGATGACGTCGGTGGTCGAGAAGCCGTAGACCCGGATCAGGCGCTCCGCGGTCGTCACGTCGTGCGCCGCGAAGGCGGCGCCGTCCCAGTGCAAGGCCGCGCCGCCGGCGCCGACGAACCAGACGTCGTCCGCCGCCGTCCCGCCCACGCCGTACAGCTCCACGGGAGTTTCCGGCTCCACGGGTCGCCAGATCCCGCCGTTCCAGTGCAGCAGCCGCGACCGGCCGGTCTGGTGCGACACGATCCACAGGTCGTCGACCCCCGAGCCCCAGCCGTCGGTGATGATCCATTCCCACAGCGCGCTCGGACCGGTGGGGCCCCAGGCGCCGCCGGTGCGCTGGAACATCTGCCAAGGATCGTCGTACCAGCGCTCGCGGCCCCAGGCCCACGCCTCGCCGCCGCCCGTGCAGAACACCCGGGCCAACGCGTAGCCCGGCTGGAACGGGTCGGGGGCCCAGGCGGTACCGTCGTAGCCGAGGAGCTGCGCGCCCACCGCCCACAGCTCGTCCGAGGCGTTGGCGCACAGGTCCACCGGCGCCGAGGCCGAGGGCGTCGCGTGCGCCGACCACGCCGTGCCGTTCCAGTGGACGAAGCCGGCGGCGGCACCCGCGGCCCATACGTCGTTCGCCGCGACGCCCGCCACCGCGGTGAGATCGGCCGTCACCGGGCTGGTCTGCTCGACCCACGACGCGTCGGCCTGCCGCCGGGCGATGACGCCGCCGGTGCCCACGGCGAACGCCTCGACGGTCGAGCCGGACCCGGTGGCCCACAGGTCGTTGAACGCCGTCGGCACGGGGCCGGTGGGGGCGAGCCGCTCCCAGGTGGTCCCGCTGCGGCGCAGGATCAGGCCGCCGTCGCCCGCGATGGCCACCGTCGAGCCGTTGGCGCGGATCGAAGTGAGACTCTGGGTGACGCCGCTGGCCACCGCGACCCACACCGTGCCGTCCCAGTGCAGGACGAGGTTGCCGGCCACGGCCCAGGCGCTGTCGGTGGCGGTGCCGGCGATGCCGGCGATCAGCGCGGTGAAGCCCGTGTCGACCCGCGTCCACGCCGTACCGTTCCAGTGCAGGAGCACACCGGCCTCGGCGATGGCGGCCCAGACGTCGTCCGCCGCAGCGCCCCACAGCGCGGTGATCCGCGAGGTGGTGCCCGAGGGCACGGTGGTCCACTCGGTGCCGTCCCAGTGCATCAGCGTGCCGTTGTAGCTCCCGACCCAGGCGTCGGTGGGCGAGAGCGCCCACAGCGCGCGGAAGGTCTCCCCGGCCCCGCTGAGCAGCGGGCGCCAGCCGCTGCCGTTCCACTGGTGGATCGCGCCCGAGCCGGCCACGAGCACGTTGTTCGGCCCGGTGCCGCAGACCTCGCTCGGCGCCACGAACGGCAGCGTGGTGTCCTGCGCCCAGTTCGAGCCGTCGAAGTGCCAGATCCCGCCGCCGACGACCCAGACGTCGTCGGGGCCGCTGGCCCACATCGAGCTGATCGTGGCCGCCGCGACGCTGCCCGGCAGCGACTGCCAGGTCGCCTCGCCGCCGCTCCAGTGGACCACGCCGTTGCCGCCGGCCCAGATCTCGTCGTCCGAGATCGGCCAGACGGCGCCGTGGGCCAGCGAGTGCGGCAGGGGGTTCTCGAAGCACCACCCGTCGCCGACGCAGACGCGGCCGGAGCACTCGACGTCGAGCGCGTCGGCGTTGCCGTCGCAGTCGTTGTCGCGGCCGTCGGTGCAGGTGTCGCCGTCGCCCTCGGACATCCCCGGGTTGGCCAGCGGGTCGGCGTCGTCGCAGTCGTCGCCGCCGCAGACGACGGTGTTGTAGCCGTCGTCGTCGGCGTCGAGGTCCGGAGTCCCGGAAACGCACGCGCCGGCCTCGCAGCGCAGGGCGTCGAAGCACGGGTCGCCGCCGCACGGCGTGCCGTCCGGAGCGACGTCGTGGGTGCAGACGGAGAACGTGCAGCGGTCCACGGTGCACGGGTTGCCGTCATCGCACTCGGCGGCCGTGGTGCACGCCGGTCCGTCGGGAGCGTCGTCGTCGCCGTCCGCGCCTGCGTCCTCCGCGTCGCCCACGTCCCCCGTGTCGCCGGCGTCCGACGGGTTGCTGTCGTCCCCGCAGGCCGAGAGGCCCAGCACCAGCAGACAGACCGTTCCGAGCCCGAGCCATCGCCGCGTCGTGTTCGTCATCGCACGCCCTCCACGCCTCGTGCGGAGAGCCTACGAGGAGAACGCGCGTCCGTCCAATCCGGGGCGGGTGTTCGTCTGCCCCGCCGCCCCGGGACCGGTCCCGCCCCGCGGTCGGCTGCGGGCGGCGACATTCTCGCTTGTCATCGTTCGTAGACTTCGGCATGATGTCCTTGATCGTGGACTTTGGCGGGGAGGGTGGCATGCGCATCCGGACGGCGACCGACCTGGGCCTGGTGATCCGGGAGCGTCGCCGCGCTCTCGGGCTCGACCAACGGACGCTGGCCGGCCGTGCGGGCGTCAGCCGGCAGTGGATCGTGGCGGTGGAACGGGGCAAGGCGGGCGCCGCCTTCGGCCTGCTGCTGCGCGTCCTGGGAACGCTCGGGCTGCGGCTCGACGCGGCGGCCGAGGACGGCGAACCTCACCCGCGGCCGGAGAAGGGCCGGCCCGCGGGGGTCGCCTCGGACGCCGACCTCGCGGCGGTGCTGGCGCGGGCCCGAAGGCGGAGCCGATGAGCGGCGGAGGCCTGGTCGTCCTGCTGGCGGGCCACGAGGTCGGCCGGCTGGAACAGGATCGGCGCGGTCGCCTGGCCTTCTCGTACGACCCACGGTGGCGGTTGCTCGAGGACGCGATGCCGTTGTCGCTCTCGTTGCCGCTGGCCGCATCCGAGCATCCGCACGCCCGGGTGGAGGCGTGGTTGTGGGGACTGCTCCCCGACAACCACTTGATCCTGGAGCGTTGGGGACGGCGGTTCCAGGTTTCGGCACGCAACCCGTTCGGTCTGCTCTCGCGGGTCGGGGAGGACTGCGCCGGCGCAGTCCAGCTCGTCCGATCCGAACGGCTGGCGGCCGTCCGGGCGCCGCGCCGTCCGGAGATCGCCTGGCTGACGCCGCGGGAGGTCGGTCGGCGGCTGGCCGGACTTCGCACGGATGGTTCGGCGTGGCGCACCCCGGAGGACGCCGGGCAGTTCAGCCTCACCGGTGCCCAACCGAAGACCGCGCTCTTCTTCGACGGCCGGCGCTGGGGCGTGCCGGCGGGCCGGACGCCGACGACCCACATCCTCAAGCCGGCACACGGCGAGCTGGCGGGACACGTGGAGAACGAGCACCTCTGCCTCGTCCTGGCGCGCGAACTGGGCCTGCCGGCCGCCGCGTCCCAGGTGCGGCGCTTCGACGGCGAGCCGGCCATCGTTCTCGAGCGGTACGACCGGGTGCGGAACCCCGGCCGGTCTCCCGCGACCCTCGCCGGGTCGGTCACCCGGCTCCACCAGGAGGACCTGTGCCAGGCGCTCGGGCTTCCACCCTCGGCGAAGTACCAGAACGAGGGCGGGCCGGGCGCCGCGGAGGTCGTCCGCCTGCTCCGCGAGCATTCCTCGAGTCCGTCCGAGGACCTCGACACTTTCGTCGACGCGCTCGGTTTCAACTGGCTGATCGCCGGCACCGACGCGCATGCGAAGAACTACTCGGTGCTGCACGCAGCGGGCGGCCGGGTCCGCCTGGCGCCGCTGTACGACGTCGCGAGCGCCCTGCCGT
The DNA here is from genome assembly GCA_964568275.1 of uncultured Myxococcales bacterium. GTDB lineage: Bacteria > Myxococcota_A > Polyangia > DRWM01 > JAAZOP01 > JAAZOP01. The sequence goes on along the minus strand of CAZMRP010000158.1, from coordinate 2,137 downwards.
ACGGCTTCGATTCGCATCGCCTGCGACTGGCGATGAAGGTCGGCGGCCAGTACCGGCTGCGGTCCGTCGGCGCACGCCAGTGGCGTTCCCTGGCCACGGAGCTGCGGCTCGACCCGGATCGGCTGGTCTCGCGGCTTGCCGGCATGGCCGCACGCCTGCCCGACGCGGCGGCCGGGGTGGCCCGCGGGGCGATCCGTGCGGGGCTCGAGCGCCGGCTGGTCGGTCGTCTGGCGGGTCTTCTGGCGGCGCGCGCCGCCGAGTGCACTCGAACGCTCACCGCCTGAGGCACGACGCCTCACTCGTTTCCCGCTCCGCCCGGATGCGCGGAGGGCCACGGAAGATGACGAGCGATCAGGGTCGGACGATGGAGACGGTCCGGTGGGTGCCCTCGTCGGAGTACGAGATGCCGAGGGTCACGGGCGGGTCGGTCGTCGAGACCACCTGCGGCTCGACGCCGACCCAGACCGAGGCGCCGTCGAGGTCCGGGTGCCACAATGCGGTCAGCTCGGGGGGGAGCACGACCGGCGAGAGCGACAGCGGACGGCAGTAGATCTCGAACTCGCTGTCATCCGGGAGCGTCCGGCGCACTTGGACCCAGACGTCGGCCAGATCGGTCGGCTCCCACCCGATCGTCCACGGCGTGCAGGTCGTCAGGGTCTCGTCGGCGGCGGGGGTGGTGAGCTGCGGCAGCGTTTCCGGGAAGGAGATCGAGAGGTCGAAGGCCGGAATGTCGGCGCCGCCCGCAGACCAGGCGCGGATCGTCGCGCCGGGGGTCGGCTCGGGCACGGTGCCGTCGGCCTGGAAGTAGCAGGGAATCGAGGGGTCCATCGGGACCAGCATGAGGGCCGTGCCGTCGACCTCGACGGTGATCTCGCCCGCGTCGAGGGTGACGGCGGAGGGCATCGAGAACGGGGGCATGAGCCGCATGCGGCAGTCGTCCGTGGAGCCCCAGCGGGTCGCCCATTCGAAGGGCGGGTCGTAGCGGCACAGCGTGGCCGAGAGGTAGGGAGCGCTCGGGGTGCTCCAGATGAGTCGGATGATCGCAGAGACGTCGAAGGTCTCCGGGGTCTCCTCGGGGCCGACGTCCGGGCAGGTGATGCCGTCCTCGGCACCGGCGTCGTCCTCGGAGACCTCGTCGGCCGCGGCGTCCTCCGCCGTCGTCTCGTCTTCGACCGCCGCGTCGTCCGTGGCATCGGCCACGTCCCGGGCGGCGCTGTCGTCGTCGCAGCCCGACACCGCGAGGACCGCCGCGAAGCCCGCCATCCACGTCCACGTTGTTCTCATCGCCCCCTCCTCCTTTCGTTCCGTGTCCGCGCGCCGGTTTCCGCCCCGGCCAGGCTTCGCCAGGTCCGGCAACACGGCTACGGGGTCGAACCGCCCACGGTCACCCGCGTGCCGACCTCGTCGTCGTACGCCGTGATCCGCAGCGTCACCGGGTCCGGCCCGCCGGTGTCGATCGACACCTCGGTTCCCGTCTGGATCTTCGCGCGCTCGACCCCCGCGGGCCACACCGCCGTCAGCTCCGCCGGCAGCACGAGCGAGTTACCGGCCAGGCCACGGCACGACAACGCGAGATCCCGGTCGTCCCGTTCCCCGCGCACCTCGACGAAGACGTCGCTGGCGCCAGGCCCGGTCCACCCAAGCGCCCACGGAGCGCCGAGCTCCAGGCTCGCTCCCGGCGGCGTCGTCGCCGGCCCGGCGGTATCCGGCACGGAGAGGCTCAAGTCGAACGCCGGCACGTCGGTGCCGCCGGTCGAGCGGACCCGGACCAGGTCGCCGGTCCGCAACTCCGGTACGAACAAGCCCGCCTCGCGGAGGCACGACAGCGATGCATCGACGGGCTGCAGGGGGACCTCGACGCCGTTGACCTCGACGGTGAGCTCGCCGACGTCGAGCGACTCGAGTCCTTCGGGTGCGCCGGCGGCGGCGCGCCAGTGCAGGAGCCGGCAGTCGCCGGCGGCGGCCGGGCGGTCGGCCCAGACGAGCGGCGTGGGGAAACGGCAGAACGACGACGTGATCTGCGGCCGCCCGGGCGGGCTGAGGACGACATTGACGACGGACTACTGATCGAAGGTGAGCGGGACGGTCTCGGCGGCGACGGGCCCGGCCGTCGTCGCGGCGCCCGTGGACCCGGTGC
>CAZMRP010000157.1:0-9063 GCA_964568275.1 uncultured Myxococcales bacterium | reverse complement strand
CGTGGACAACATGCAGCCGGCGGCGGCGCTCAACTCGTGTGCCGCCGACCTGGCCCGCTGGCTGCGCCTGCAACTCGGCGAGGGCGCACTGGACGGCACGCAGGTCGTGCCCGTCGAGGCCGTCGCGGACACCCGCGCGCCGCACACCGCGATTCCGCTCGGGCCGGCCGGCCGGTCGATGATCCCGGAGCGGCACCTGCTGAGCTACGGCCTGGGCTGGGCGGTGTGGGACTACCGCGGGAAGCTGGTCGTGTCCCACGAGGGCGGCCTGCCGGGGATGTTCTCGTCGGTGGCCTTCGTGCCCGAGGCGGACCTCGGCGTGGCGGTGCTGATCAACGCGGAGGAGTCGCTCGCCCGCGCCGTGGTGTTGCAGGTGCTCGATGCGGCGCTCGACGCCCCGCCGCGGGACTGGAGCTGCACGCTGCGGGAGTGGGAGCGGGCGTTGGAGGAGCAGGCGGCGGCCGCGGTGGAGACCGCTCCGGACGCCGACGCCGAACCCCCGGCGCCGCCGTCGTTGCCGACGGCCGGCTACACCGGCGGCTACGCGAACGAGCTGTTGGGGCGGGCGGAGGTGGTCGAGGAGCCGGCGGGGTTGCGGTTGCGGTTGCCCGACCACGGCGGGCTCGACGGGGCGCTGGCGCCCTCGTCGGGGGACACCTTCGATTGCCGCTGGTCCGACCCGGTGTTCGGCGCGAGCGAGGTGGAGTTCGACGTGGAGGAGGGGCGGGCGGTCCGGCTGCGGTTCCAGGTCTACCCCGAGTTCATCGATCCGCTGGTCTACGAGTTCCGGCGCGAGGAGTAGCGGTCCGGCGGCGTTGCGCCCGGCGGGGCGCGCGCCGTACGATGACCGCGGAGGACGGGGAGTGTCCGAGGACGGCCACGACGACGCGCGGGCGCAGGGTGAGCCGCCGACCCCGGCGCCGACGGTGCTGGACGGCAAGTACCGCCTCGAGCGGCTGCTCGGGGAAGGGGGGATGGGGTCGGTCCACGAGGCGCGGCACCAGTTGATCGGCCGGGCCTGCGCGGTGAAGCTGCTGCGCCCCGAGATCGCGCACGACGCGCAGGCGGTGCAGCGGTTCCTGCGCGAGGCGCGGGCGGCGGCGGCGATCGGCCACCGCGGCATCGTCGACGTCTACGACGTCGGGGTCTCGCCGCAGGGTCGTCCGTACCTGGTGATGGAGCTGCTGCGCGGCGAGAGCCTGGGGAGCCGGCTGCAGGGCGGCCGCAAGCTCGAGCCGGCGGTCGCGGCCGAGATCCTGGTCCAGGTGCTCGACGCGCTGGCCCACGCGCACCGGGCGGGCATCGTCCACCGCGACCTGAAGCCGGACAACCTGTTCCTGGTGCCGGAGCGGGGCGGCGTGGAGTCGACGAAGATCCTCGACTTCGGCGTGTCGCGGATGCAGCGGCCCGACGTGCCGGACGAGGCGCTGACGCGTTCGGGGATGGTGCTGGGGACGCCGCACTACATGGCGCCGGAGCAGGCGGCCGGGGCCCCGGACGTCGACCATCGCATCGCCCTCTACGCGGCGGGGGTGATCCTGTATCGCTGCCTGACCGGGCGGCTGCCGTTCGCCGGCGACAACTACAACCAGCTGATCCTGCGCATCGCCACCACGCCGTTTCCGCGGGCGCGGGAGGTCGAGCCGTCGATCCCCGCCGAGTTGGAGGCGGTGATCCTGCGTGCGACCGAGCGCGAGCGGGAGCGGCGGTATCCGGACGCGGAGGCGATGCTGCGGGCGCTGCTGGAGTTCGTGCCGGAGCGGGCCCGTGCGCGGCTCGGGTTCGACGGCGTCGAGGCGGTGCCGGCGCTCGTGGTCCCATCCGGCGTGGCGGACGAGGATCCGGCGACGGCCAGCACGGTGGCCAGCGGAGCGGGTCCGGCGCCCGCCGCCCCGTCGCTCCCGGTCGAACCGCGGCGGCGGGACTCAGCGCTGTCGATGCTGCCGGGGACGACGATCGGCCACCGGAGTTGGCTGCCGGCGGTGGCGGTGGCCGGCGCGATTCTCCTGGTCGTCCTGCTGTGGACGGTCTTCGCGCCCGGCGGCCGGGCGCCGGCGGACCAGGCGGACGCCGGGAGCGACGTCCCGGCGGAGCTCGTGGACGAGGGTGCCGAAGGGTCGGAGCCCGGGCCGGTCAGAGGCCGGTCGTCGTGATGACGAAGTTGCCGCAGCCGTAGGACGAGGTCGGATAGGCGTCCAGGAAGAAGTAGTAGAGTCCGGGACTCAGCGTCAGCGTCAATCTGGACTGGATGTTCACGCCGGTGATCTTGTAGCCGCAGGCGTCCTCGTTGCAGCCGGCCTGGCTCGACGCCGACGAACAGGTGTTGCGGACGTAGATCGTGGTGTCGATGCACGACCCGACGCCCGGACAGTGGATCGACGAGCCGCAGGTCTCGAACGTCACCGTGGACGTCGTCGAGATCAGGAAGTAGTACACCATCTCCTTGTCGCCGCCGCTGCTCGCGAAACCGCAGCTGACCGGCGTGTAGTCGTGGGTGAACTCGCAGGTGTTGCCGGTGGCGCCGGCGGACGTGAGCAGGATCGGGTCGCCGCAGCGGTCGCCGGTGCGGCCCGGGTTGCTGAAGTAGGCGTCGAGCTGCCAGGCGCCTCCGCCTCCGGTCGTCTTGGCATCGAGGAACACGTTGTACGTACCGGCCGGGAGGTCGCGCAGGAAGAGCACCGAGGTGTTGCGGCCGTCGGCGTCGTCGCTGCAGGCCCGCTGGGTGCCCGCGCAGTTGCAGTCGCGGACGTAGAGCACGGTGTCGAAGGCCGACCCGTGGGAGGTGAGGAAGACGTCCTTGACGGCGGTGGTCGTGAAGGTGAACAGCACCTCGGCGCCCGCGCCGCCGCAGCTGCCGGTGTAGCCGGACGTGCCCGCGGTCAGGGTGCCGGTGTAGCGGCCGCCGCCCGTGACCCCCTCCTCGGGCGTGATGTTGGTCGCCCCGGGGCAGGCGGCGCAGGAGCCGCACCCCTCGTCGACCACCGTGTCGCAGTCGTCGTCGACGCCGTTGCAGACCTCCGCCGGCGGCGTGCAGGTGGCCCCCGGGGTGCAGCCGGCGGTGCAGGTCAGGGTGCCGGTGGAGCCGCAGGTGGTGGCGCACGAGGCGGTGCTGCCGGCGCAGCAGCCGAAGCCTTCGTCGCAGACGGTGTCGCAGTCGTCGTCGACGCCGTTGCAGATTTCCGCGGGCGGCGTGCAGGAGCCCCAGCCGCAGCTCGTGTCGCAGACGCGGGTCCCGGTCGACCCGCAACCCGTCGTGCAGGGGCCGCTCGTCCCGCGGCAGCAGGTGAAGCCGTCGTCGCAGACGGTGTCGCAGTTGTCGTCGGCGCCGTTGCAGGTCTCGGCCGGCGGCGTGCAGGAGCCCCAGCCGCAGCTCGCGGAGCACAGCCGCGACCCGGTGGAACCGCAGCCGGTGGAACAGCTATCGAGCGTTCCGGCACAGCAGGCGAAGATCTCGTCGCAGGCGGTGTCGCAGTCGTCGTCGGCGCCGTTGCAGGTCTCGGCCGGCGGCGTGCAGGTGCCGGACCAGAAGCAGGCGGCACAGCCCTCGGAGCCGGCCGTCGAGCAGGAGGTCAGGCAGGAGCGGGTCGTCGAGCCCTCGCAGTCCTCGGTGCCCGCCCAGACCACGCCGTCGCCGCAGGTGGCGTTGCGGCAGGTGTTGAGGCAGGCATCGGTATTGACGAAGTTGCCGTCGTCGCACTGCTCGACGCCGGTCCAGACGAAGCCGTCGCCGCAGGCGGCGTTGCGGCAGCTGTTGAGGCAGGCGTCGGTGTTGACCAGGTTGCCGTCGTCGCACTGCTCGACGCCGGTCCAGACGAAGCCGTCGCCGCAGTACGCCGGCAGGCAGGTGTTGAGACAGGCGTCGCTGTTGCTGGTGTTGCCGTCGTCGCAGGCTTCGACGCCGGTGCGGACGAACCCGTCGCCGCAGACCGCGTTGAGGCAGGCGTTGGTGCAGGCGTCGGTGTTGCTGGTGTTGCCGTCGTCGCACTCCTCGCCCGGCTCGGGGAACCCGTTGCCGCATTGGATACCGGCGCAGGTGGCGCTGCGGCAGACGCCGGCGGAGCCGTCGGACCGGGTGCAGTCCGTCCCGTCGGGCAGGTCGGTGCCGTCTCGGCAGACGTGGTCGACGCAGGTTTCCCCGCCGTTGCAGGCGTCGGCGTCGTCGCAGTCGAGGTCCGCCTCGCAGGTCCAGGTGCAGTCCGGCTCGCAGCCGTCGTCGGGGAATCCGTTGCCGTCGTCGCATTCCTCCAGCGGCTCCACGAGCGCGTTGCCGCAGCCGGGGACCAGGCAAACGCCCGCGCCGCAGACGCCGGCGCCGCCCGCGGGGAGCGTGCAGGCGGTCAGGTCGGGCGGCGGCGTGCCGTCGACGCACAGGTGCGCCACGCAGGTCTCGGCGCCGTTGCAGGTGTCGGCGTCGTCGCAGTCGAGGTCCGCCTCGCAGGTCCAGGTGCAGTCGGGCTGGCAGCCGTCGTCGGGTACGTCGTTGCCGTCGTCGCAGTCCTCGAGGCCGAGCCAGACGAACCCGTCGCCGCAGTATGCGTGTTCGCAGGTGCCGGGGCAGGCGTCGCCGTCGTCCAGGTTGCCGTCGTCGCACTCCTCGCCGTCGTCCAGGTTGCCGTCGCCGCAGAGCGGTTCGACGCACGCGCCGCCGCGGCACACGCCGTCCCCGCCGCCCGTTCGCGTGCACGGCGTGCCGTCGGCCGGCGGCGTGCCGTCGGCACAGAGGTGGTCGTCGGTGCACCGCTCCACGCCGGTGCACGACTCTCCGTCGTCGCACTCCATGTCGCGTTCGCAGGTCCAGCTGCAGTCCAGCTCGCAGCCGTCGTCGGGTACGTCGTTGCCGTCGTCGCACTCCTCGCCGTCGTCGAGCTCGCCGTTGCCGCAGAGCGGCGAGACGCAGGAGCCGCCGCGACAGATGCCGTCGCCGCCCGTCGCCAGCGCGCAGTTCGAGCCGTCGGGCAGCGGCGTGCCGTCCACGCACAGGTGACCGTCGCAGGTCTCCGTGCCGTTGCAGCCGTTGCCGTCGTCGCAGTCGGCGTCGAGCTCGCAGGTCCAGCTGCAGTCGGGCTCGCAGCCGTCGCCGGCGACGTCGTTGCCGTCGTCGCAGTCTTCACCGTCCTCTACCGCGCCGTTGCCGCACTCGGCCGGCACGTCGCCGTCGACCTCGGTGACGTCTTCGCGCACGTCGGTGTCGGGGAGGTCGCCGTCCACGTCGGCCACGCCATCGACATCGCCGCCGCCGTCGTCGTCCTGCTCGGCATCGACGTACTGGAAGTCGACGATCGCGTGGCAGCCGGCCAGCGCGACGAGCGCCGCGGCGAACGGGAAGGTCCCGGCAAGCCTACCAGACCAGGGCACGGTTCGCTGCCGTTGCATCGCCTACTCCCTCTTCCGTCGTCCCCCCGAGCGTGATCGAAGCCTCGGGCTCGCCGCCGAAGTCGGTGAAGAACGCCAGGATCAGCGCCGTCAGGGCCGTCGCTCCGGCCACCCCCACCAGGGCATCGGTCACGTCCATCATCAGCTGCCCGGTCGGGACGAGCTCGTTCTTCCGCTCCGGAGTCGCGCCGTCGTACTCGCTTTGCAGGCTGAGCGCGTAGCCGCCGGTGGCGGCGCAGCCGATCCCGGCCGCGGCCGCGGTGGCCGCGAGGCCCCAGAACCACCCCTGCGCCACGCCGCGGCGGCCCAGCGTCAGGTCGACGCGGACCGTCTCGTCGGCGGTCACCTGCAGCCGCTCCTCCCACACCCGGCCGTCCGCCTCGACCCGCACCAGCCGTTCGCCTTCCGGCACCGCCGTCGGCGCCAGCGGCGTCGTTCCCACCCGGGCCCCGTCCACGAACACCGGTTGTCCCTCGTGGTCCGCGGTCACCGCCAGCAGCCCGGTCCTCCCGGTCGTCGGGCCGACCGGGGTCGTGTCGGCAAGCGCGACGAGGGTCACGTCCAGGACGCGCGCCTCGCCCGCCGTCAGCGACAGCGAACGTCCGGACGACTCGTAGCCGTCGAGCGCCAGGTCGAGGGTGTGGGCGCCGGCCGGGACGTATTGGGCGAACGGCGTCGTGCCGAGGGGCGCGCCGTCGTAGGTCACCTGGGCGCCGGCGGGCACCGTGGTCACCGACAGGTGCGCGACGTTCAGCGAGCGGCGCAGCTCCTGGATCCGCTGCTCGAGCTGCGTGCGCTGGGCCTCGGGGATCTCCGTCCCGCCCTCGGCGAGCGCCCGTTCGTACAGCACCAGCGCCGGCTGCATGCGTCCGAGCTTCTCTTCGCACAGCGCGAGGCCGTTGGACGCCGCCCAGCTCGGGAACAGCTCGTACGACCGCTGGAGCAGCTCGATCGCTTCCTCCGGCCGGTCGCGCTGGAACAGCTGGCGGCCCTGCCGGAACAGCTCGCGCGCCTCGTCGCGGGCGGCGGAGTCCTCCCTGGGCTCGGTCTGGGCCGCGGCCTCCGAGGCCAGGCCGAGGGCGCAACACGCCAGGAGGGCGGCGGCCCAAGGAGCGTGGTCGCTTCGCATCACTCCTCCTCAGGAACGGGGACGAATCGTCGCCGTGCGCGGCACGCGCGCACTCAACCCCATTCTGCCCTGAAGTATAGCAGAAACGCGAAGTTCGGCACACAACTCGGGGAGAGCGCGTTCGCGCCGACCGGCGGCGGCCGGAAGGCCTCGGCCCGCGCGCCGGAGAGCAGGGCGCGTTCGAGCGGACCGGCTCAGCCGTTGCGGATCCGGGCCGGATGCAGCACGGCGTAGCGCGCCGGGGAGGGGTAGCCGCAGCGCTCGGTGAACTGGTCGGGGCCGGTGCAGTCGTCCGTCACGGCCGGTCCGCCGACGTTGGTCGGCAGCTGCGACTCGTCCGCGTCCTGCGTCGCGGTCGGCTCGGTCGCCGTCCCCGCCTCGGCCTCCGCCGGCTCGACCGGCGGCGGCTCCGGCACCGCGGCGTCCTGCGTGATTGCGGCGTCGGCCGGCTCGGGCTGTCCGGTGGTGGGAGGGGTGGGGCAACCGGCGCCGCCGGCGCCGAGCAGCGCCGCCGTGCCCAAACCGACCGTCGTTCCCGTGATGCTGCGCTTGTTCATCGTTTCCGTCCTCCTGGTCCTGCGGACCGTACCCGTATCCTGCCCGGGTCGGCGTGCGCGTTCAACCCCCTCCGTCCGGCGGGTGGTCCCGGGCCTCCCGCAGCCGCTCCCGCTCGATCCGGTACAGGCAGTACGGATTGTCGAATTCCGACCCGCTGGCGTTCCAGGCGACGTCGGGGCAGCCGGCGCGGCAGGTGGCGCCGTGCTCGCAGCCGCGGCAGCCCCCGGCCAGCAGCTCGGGCCGGAAGGCGCGGTTGCGGGCGAAGGCGCGCGGGTCGTTCCAGACGGCCGGCAAGCCCCGTTCCCGCACGCTCCCTTCCGCGAACCGTTCGGGCAGCGACAGGCACGGCTTGACCAGGCCGTCGGACTGGATCCCGACCGTCGTCGTTCCGCCCAGGCAGCCGGTCCACTCGGGCTCGATGGCGTAGTTGCGCAGCTGCGCGGAGTGGTAGCCGATGTCGTGGGCCCCGGCCACGGGCAGGGCCTCGAGCGGGAAATTCGCGCGGCAGTCGGCGATGAAGCGGGCCAGCTCGTAGAACTCCGCGGGCGACAGCACGTGCTCCGCCGCGAACCGCTCGCCGTTGGGGCTGACCGTCTGGAGCTGCCAGCCGAGGCCGCGGCCGACGAGCCGGTCGCGCAGGGCCGGCAGGCCGTCCCGGTTGAGTCGCGAGACGGTGGTGATCACGCTGCAGGTGAGGCCGCGGTCGCGCAGCCGCTCCACCGCCGCCCAGGCCCGGTCGAAGCTGCCGGCGACGCCGCGGATCGCGTCGTGGACCGCCGGCGTCGGCCCGTCGATGCTGACGCCGACGCGGTCGACCCCGGCGGCGGCGCAGCGGCGGGCGACGTCGTCGTCGAGCAGCAGGCCGTTGGTGATCAGCAGCGGCGCCATGCCGCGTTCGCGGGCCCGGACGCAGAGCCGCTCCCAGGCCGGGTGCAGCAGCGGCTCGCCGCCCAGCAGCACCAGCTCGCGGCAGCCCAGCGCGGCCAGATCGTCGAGCACCCGTTCCCACTCCGCGACGGTCAGCTCGCCGTGGCGCGGGCGACCGGCCGAGCTGCCGCAATGGACGCAGCGCAGGTTGCAGCGCAGGGTCAGCTCGAGCAGCGACAGCAGCGGGCGTCGGTCCGGCCGGTCGATGCTCATCCGTCCTCCCGCTCGGAGCGGTGGAGGCAGAACGGGGCGTGATGCGCCTCGCCGGTCATCGTCAGGCCGAACTCCAGGCAGCCGCCGCGGCAGTCGGCGCCGTGCTCGCAGCCGGCGCAGGCGCCGCGCAGGTCCTCGGGGCGGAACCGGCGGTTCCAGGGGAAGCGGTCGGGGTCGCGCCACAGGGCGCCGAGGTCGGCGCCGCGCACGTCGGCCTCGGCCAGTTCGTCGGGCAGCGCCAGGCAGGCCTTGATGCGCCCGTCCGCCGTGATGCCGAACGTCGCGAGGCCGGCGGGACAGCCGGTCCAGCGGAAGCCGTGCAGGTCGGGGAAGCAGCGGGAGTGGTAGCCCAGGTCGTGGGCGCCGGTGACGTCGAGCCGGCCGCGGAGGCGACGGCGCGCCTCGGCGACGAACACCGCGACCTTGAGGAACACCGCGGCGTCGGCCCGCTCGGCGACCGGCATCCGGGCGTCGTGGCGCACGCTGGTGAAGTTGATGGTCCAGGTGGCGCCGGGGGCGGCCTCGAGCACCACGTCGAGCAGGGCGGGCAGGTCGTCGACGTTGCCGCGGTGGACGCTGGTGATCGCCATCCGGTGAGGGAAGCCGCGGCGGGTCGCCACGTCCAGCGCGGCGACCGCCCGGTCGAAGGTTCCGGGGCCGCGGATCCGGTCGTGGGTGGCCGGCCGGCCGTCGAGGCCGACCACCACCTGGTTGACGCCCGCCCGGCGGGCCCGCCGGGCGACGGCGTGGTCGAACAGCACGCCGTTGGTGGCCAGGCTGGTGGGGACGCCGCGCGCGGCGAGGCGGGCGGCGAGCCGGTCCCAGTCGGGCCGGACCAGCGGTTCCCCGCCGAGGAGCGCCAC
>CAZMRP010000156.1:0-9072 GCA_964568275.1 uncultured Myxococcales bacterium | reverse complement strand
CGAACACGACGAGCACCCGGGGGGGCACGGGGTCGACGTCGACCCGCCCGCGCCCTACAGCGCGATCCTCCGCTGGGACGGGCTCTTCTGGTCGTCGCCGTCGTGGTGGACGCCCGCTGAGGGGGTGTCCTCGATCATCTCTGTCGGGCGCGATGATGCTTGGGCGGTGGGCTCCTATCATTCCGGACTCGACATCCGACCGCTGGCATGGCGCTGGAGTGGTTCCGTCTGGGCGCCATCCGATCTTCCACCAGGTCTGGATTGGACCGAGCTTGTCGACGTCTTCGCGACTTCCGCGAACGACGTCTGGGCCGTCGATGGTAGCCCGCTTGGCCTCGTTCTGCACTGGAACGGGTTCTCGTGGTCGGTCCTGCACCCCCCCCTCGCGACGGGCCAACGCAGCACGGCCGTCTGGGCTGCCGACCCCGTTGACGTGTGGGTGTCGGGGAACCAGCAGATCCTCCACTGGGACGGCACGTCCTGGGAGACGACCACTGCCTCGGTGCCTCCGTACATGGAAGACGTCTGGGGATTTGGCCCCAGCGATGTCTGGATCGTCGGAGGCGAAGAGACCACGGAGGGTGCCATCCTCCACTGGAACGGTGCTGAATGGGAGTGGTCCGCGCGAGGTCTTCTCGGCGCCCCGCGGGCCGTCTGGGGGGCCTCGCCGTCCGAGGTGTGGGCCGTGGGTGAACACGGGATCATCCGGCGCTGGCGCCAGTAGCGGCTTTCCTCCGCAGTGCCTCTGATCGACCTGGGGAAGCGACGCGGCGGTTCGCGGTTCTCCAAGTAGTTCTCGCGGGCAATACCCCGCGCGGATTCTGGCACGCGCGCAACAGCACCGGGCCGCCGCGGACCTGAGCACGGCACTTCCCGGAGCGAAAAGGCCGCGGCATTCAACTTCGTTTCGCGGCATCAGATGAGAGGCCCGAGGCTGCGGCGGCGGATTGCCGGTTCGAGCCCCGTGCGACGACTACGGATAGCGGTGCCGGCCGCGACCGCCCGATGCGCCCGGTGCCTTCTCGTCGATGTTGACCTCGACGGGGATCGTCCGCACCTCGGTCGACTTCGATCTGCACACGCTGCACACGCCGATGGGAACGGCGACGGCGAGCACCACGGCGCCCAGGACGATCCAGACCCACCGCTTCGCCCACCACCCGGGCCGTACTGACGCCTCGCGGGGATCTGATCCACCAGGCTCCGGCATGACCGCCCGCGCGCCGCCGGCGCTCCCGCCCGGCTCGGCGCCTGCCGGCGCACGCTCGGGCCCCCTTCCGCGGATCGGCACCTCCGGGGCGTCGGTGTCCCCCTTGAACCGCCCGAGGAGCGCCTGGCGAAGGCGATCGGTCTCGCTGGCCATCCCGACGCTGCCGAGCGCGCCGTGGGCGACCCAGACCAGGACCGCACCCAGCAGCCCCAGCCCGACGACGAGGAGAAGGCTCGGCGGACTCGACGTCCTGACGACCACCTCGCCCGCACGCGTGGCGACGTTCGCCTTCCAGACGGCGCGGAGGATGGCGCCGAGCACGAGCCCGACGCCGAGGCCACCTCCCAGCGCCCAGAGGCCTCCACCCCACCCGCTCATCGCCCTCTGCACCGTGACCCACGTCCACCCGTCCCGGGCCTGCACCGCGACGCGGAACTTCCGCCGCTGGTGCGACCACCCCCTCCCCGAGAAGCCGATGCTGCGCGGGCCCCTGCCCCACGTGCCGTCGAACGGCGTTCCCGATTCGAGGGCGTACCCCTCGTCGCGGAGGAACGCCTCGAGGTCGACGATGATCCGGTTCGCGTCCGGCGTCGGAAGCGACAGGGCGAAGCCGTTGGGAACCGCGTGCTCCGAAGGCGCCCGATCGGCGGTCCCTGCCTCCGGGGCGGGGGCCGGGACGGGGGCCGGGGATGCACTCGCCGGCGACACCGCCGACCCGCAGAACCTGCACTTGATCGCCCGGACGCGGATCGACTCGGCGCACATCGGGCATTCCCGGAACTGCGGCGACTTGCAGAACGGGCAGGTCGTCGCGGAGGCGTCGATGTCCTCGGCGCACATGGGGCACATGGTCTTCGGGGCGGGACCGGATCGGCCATCGCTCATGCCCTGGACCCCCTTCCGGCGCGGCGTGTCGGGGTCATCGACGCACCCGGTCCAGCGCGACGAGTAGCCCGGTCATGGCCAGCGAGCAGCCCACGAAGAGGAAGAAGCCCGCCGCCAGCGACTCGGTCATCTGGTCCCCGCCCGGCCCGAGGGCGAGTTGGCAGGTCGTGCCGAAGGGCCAGAAGATGAACGCCATGCCGGCGACGGCGCCGGCCGCGCCCAGCCACTTCGCTGCGCGGCGCCTCCAGCCCGCCCTGGTCCAGGCGAGGTACTTCTCCGCCTTCGCTGCCAGCGCGAAGACGAAGAAGCCGAGGCAGACGGCGGCAACGAGGTGGCCGCCGATGAGGACGATCCGGCCCAGGTTGCGGATCGCGGTGAAATCGGACTTGCACTCCCAGCCGGACTCGCGCACCAAGTCGTCGAACGACATCTCGAGACCCGCCACCGAGAACCCCGACGGCCGGACCGCCATCGGACCGAACCCGGTGTTCCCGGTCTTCCAGGGCAGGTGGATCCCGACGATGGCCAGGACCGACGCCACGATGCCGGCGATGCAGAGTCCAGTCCAGGTGGAATCCAGGCTGGCGACGGCCAGCGCGGGAGGGAGGGGCGGACTCGCCGCCGCCGGGGGCGCGACGGAACTGGCAGCCGGAAGCGGAGCCGTGGCAGCCGGCACCGCAGGACCTGCCTTCCGCTGCGCATCGGGAGGCGCATCGGATCCGTCGAGCATCGACCCGCACCATCGGCATTTCCGCGCTGCCAGCTTGATCGATTCGCGGCAGAACGGACATGGGCGCGTGTCACCCGCGCCCGCGTTGCGTTCGTCCATTTCATTCCCCCTCGTTGATCGCCTCCAGCGGCTCCACGATGGCGCTGCCGCCGACTACGCGTCCAAGTCGGCGGAACTCGGAGGGCACGCCATCGCCGTCCAGGTCTCCGAACGCGTGGATCGTGAACTCGTCGGGCGCCGTGCTCGCGTAGCAGTACTGGAAGTGGATCGGCCCCTCGCGGGAGAACTGCATCAGCCCCCAGGCGCCCTGGGGCTCGCGCCAGCCCGAGGGGCCGAACCAGTCCTGCTCGGCGGCGGCGTACGATCGCCCTCCCTTGACCGACTCGAACGACCGCGGGACGCACTCCGGGTTGCAGTCGGGGCCGTCGCAGGGCCGGGACACCGCCGGGGTCGACGGGAAGCGCGGCTCGCCCCAGAGGCCCGCGGTCCCTGCGGCCGCTCCCTCCTCGTAGCGCAGCTGCATCATGGCGTAGTACTGCTCGGCAGAGGCTCCGATCCGTCCGAGGTACTCGGGTGCCTCGTAGCGCGCCTCCTTCTTCCCGCGTGCGAGCAGGACGACCAGGGTGACGACGGCGATCACCACGAGCGCGCCGCCGACGAGAACGGGCAGCAGCCAGCGTCGGCGTCGGGCGCTGGCCGTCGCTGCTTGGGACTCCGGCCGCGGTGCGCCCGGTGCGGACGGAATCGACGCCGTCGGCGTTGCCGGCTGGAGGGTGGCCGGCGCCGCGGGGCGCTGCGGAACTGGCTGCAGCGGCGGTGCTAGGCGCGCGGCGGCCGGATCGAGCACCGACCCGCAGTGCTTGCACTTGATCGCCGCCGCCTTGATGACCTCGGCGCAGAACGGACAGGTCTTCTCGTCGGATTCCATCAGCCCCACCTTCGCGCGCGGTCTCCCTGACGCAGCCGCCAACTCATGCCTGCCACCGCTTGGCGCCGACCATTCCGAGAATGCCCGCGACAACCAGGACCCCCGCCTCGATCACCTCGATCACCTTCTCGTTGGGCGAGGCGCCCCGGTAGAACAGCCAGAGGCTGATGCCGGCGGCCGCCCAGGAGACGATCGAGTAGAGGAACGTCCGCAGCGGGCTGCCCGTCGCGGAGAGGCCCATCCCGATGAACGCCGCACCGATCAAGCAGGGCACGAGGGTGTCCGGCCGATCCCACGGCCTGCCCTCGTAGAGGAACGACGTCAGGGCGATGACGGCGCACCCGTAGACCGTCCAGATCCCCGCGCCGATCCGCACGCTCTCCGGCGCGGTGGAAGACGCAGGAGCCCCCGTGGCGGCAGGAGCGCCAGCATCTGCGGACAGGCCGCAATGCGGGCACGCGCCGGCGGTCGCAGGGATCGTCCCGCCGCAGAACACGCAGGTCCGCGCCGGCGGCGGGCTCGCCGGGACGGCGGGGATGACTGCGCCGGCAGAGGTGTGGCGATCCTGTGCTGCCTGCCGAGCTGCGAGCTCCGACCAGGGGACCAGCCCGTCCTGCTCGGCATGCGCGTCGTCATCAGCCGCCGGCTCGTTGGTCAGGTCCGAGCCGCAGTACCTGCACTTGATCGCCGCCGCCTTGATCGTCTCGGCGCAGAATGGACAGGTCTTCTCGGCAGGCTGCGTCACGTCAGGCTCCCGCGTGGACGATCCCGGCGCTCGGGGCGCGGCATCATCGGCACACCACCCCCTGCCCCGACATGCCGAAGCAGACGCAGCCGGTTCCGAGCACTTCGGGCACGACCAGCGCGCACGCCCGGGCGCCGCTGTACGGGTCGCAGCAGTAGCCGCCGAGCTGCTGCTCGACCGTCGCCAGGGCGGTCACGCACGCGACGAAGCCGTCGCACGACGGCTCCTTGAGGCACTCGTTGACGACCGCACCGTCCGCGAACCGGCCCTGCTGGGAGCGGCAGTACCCGCCGATCGACGAGGCCCAGCCCGGATCGGACCCGCATTCGGCGAGCCGCCGCTCGAGCTTGTCGCAGTCCACCTTGGCGCAGGCCGTGGAAGCCAGAATCACGCCGGCGCAGGCAACGACGCCAACGACAAGGACGGACGGGTCCCTGGAGACAACCGGGCCGAGGCGGGTCGGGTGCATGAGCGCCCCCTTTCCGTCCCGCCCCACCAAGAGAAAGGGCGGAACAGACCCTGCTGGTGCCAGGCAATCTGCCCGCCCTTCCGGCCAAACGGAGGGAGCTACCCCCCGCAGCACCGGCTGCGGATGGCACCAGCAGTTCTCCGAGGCCTTCGACGTCTTCCCGCCGTCGCGGGTAGCGAATCCGCCAAGCCCGGTGGTCCGGGCCAGCGGGAGGACGAGGTCGGCCTCAAGGCGATGATCGGCGAGGCGACCGAGAAGATCAAGCGCGGCGAACACCGCGCCGGCGGCGTTCCACGCCGGCGTTCCCGGATCGCGTTTCCCGTTGCCGACCGTCCCCTTTCCGTGGACGATCCGCGCCACGATGCTCCCCACCGGCGCCGCTCGACTGTTCCAGGCGATCCACCACGCGCCGCCGCCGGCGATGACCGACGACGAGGCCGCCGACTGGGTCGACCGCCTCGACAGGGCGCTGTACACGTTGAGCCCGAGGCAGGCGGATGTCGTTCGCTGGCGGTACCTGGCCGAGCCGCGACCGACGCAGGCCGATCTGGCCGACATCTACATGGTGAGCGACAGCCGGATCGGACAGATCGAGCGGCGCGCGCGGGAGAAGCTGCGGCATCCGTCGCGCCTTCGCTTCCTCCAAGGCAGCGGCGACCTCACGGCGTTGCCCTGGTCCGTGCATCCCTGCTGGCGACGGTCGCGGACGGAGCCGCAACCACCGGTCCGTGCGGACGGCCTCGCGCTTCGCGACCGCCTCCTTCTCGACGTCCAAGACCTGGAGGTCTCGGTTCGGGTGGCCAACTGCTTCGAATCCGCGAGAATCAGGCTGGTGGGGGATCTCGTCAGGAAGAGCGAAGCCGACCTCCTGCGGATCCGGTACTTCGGTCGGAAGTCGCTGCGCGAGATCAAGGCGCTTCTCGCTGGCCTCGGCCTGTCCCTGGGCATGAGCACGCCCGGCTGGGCGAGGATGAAGGCGAGTCGCGTCTGGCGCATGCCCGAGACGCGGGACGCCGGACACGAGGAGGAAGAGCGATGACCCCGGGCCGGAACGACCCGTGTCCCTGCGGCAGCGGCCGCAAGTACAAGAGGTGCTGCCTGGCCAAGGACGAGGCCGAGCGGGCCCGGCAGCTCGCCGGCCCGCCCGCCGCGGCCTTGACCCCCGAGCCGGATGCAGACGCGGACACCTCCACAGGCCCGGGTGGCCGAAGGCCCGCGGCGGACGACCGCTGGGCCGATCTCTTCGGGCGCCTTCGCGTCGTGCCGCTCGACGAGAAGGTCGCCCTGGTCCGCGAGACGATCCTGGCGACCGCGGATATCGAGGGCGAGCTGGCCTTCGACCTCGTGGAGTCGGTCGCCGGTCCCTGCCGCGATGCCGGCCGGCTCGACGACCTCGACGGCGTGATCGACCTCGTCGAGCGCACGCATCCCGCCGCGTTCGCCGAGGAGGCGTGCTGGTTCCACGACTGGCGGGCCGAGAACGCGCTCCTGCGGCCGGGCGACGACCCGATGCCGCACCTCCTGGCGCTGGCCAGGGACCCGGGGCCCGACATCGACGGCTTCTTCCGCCTCATCGACTGGCTCCGGTACCACGGCCGCTCGACCGAGCTGGTCCGCGTGCTGACGACGGCCTGGCCGTCGATCCGCGACTCCGACGAGGTCATGCCTCACGCGGTCGCCGAGTTCCAGGAGACGACGATCGACGCGATCGTCACCGCCAACGTCGCGCGCGACGCCTCGCTGGCGGCGACGGACCCGTCGCTCCTGGCCGACCTCGAGCCGGTCGGAGACATCGACCCCGACGGACTCGCCATGCTTGTGGAGTCCAGGACCGGACGGGCGACCCGCGCCTGGACTCCGGCCGACTTCGCGCGCGACGCCGAAGACGCCGACGGGTGCGATCACCCGGTGCACCTGCTGTCGCTCGAGTTCGGCCACGCGCTCCATGGCCTCCACGGCTGGTCCCTCCCCAGGGCGGAGATGGCGCGCTGGGAGGTGGTCGACCTCATCGGCCGCTGCTCGGCCGACGATGGCCGGGACCGGCGAAGGCCGGCGAAGCGGGGCGCGGCTTCTGGCGCGGTGCGCCGCCCACCCACCGCCTTCCTGCTTCCCGCGGCTTCCGACGTCGACCGACGGCTGGCCGGCATGCTCCAGATCTTCGGCGCGGTGCCGCACAGGGCGGCGACGCTGTTCCTGACCCTGCCGCACTGGACGGCGTTCCTGGCCGGACACGGGCTGGCGGAGGCCGAGGCCGGGAGGCGCATGTGGCGCGACGTGGTCGGCCGTTGCGGCGACCTGCCGAAGGTGATCGACCAGTTCTGCCACGACCCGGCGCCGGCGAGCGACGTACGCGCCGCGCTCTCCAGGTAGCGAGGCACCGAATGCCCAGGCGGATCGACCTCCCCGACGCCCCCTGGATCACCCCCGACGGCTACGTCGACATGAAGAAGATCCCCATCGAGGACACGCTCCGGCGCACGGTCTCCGGGGATCACGAGGAGCTGCGCAAGGCCGTGAGCGTGCTCCGGGCCTGCGCGCACGCCGGCAGGCGCGACGCCGGGGTCTTCCTCCTGGGCCTCTTGGCCGACCTCCCGGCCGACGCGCTCGAAGAGCGTACGCACGTCGTCGAGGCGCTGGAGCACTATGAGACCGAGGGCAGCGCCGCCGCGCTGTTCGGAGAGCTTCGCCGCGTGAAGAGCTCGAACACGACGCGCCGGTACCTCGACGCCGTGCTCAGGGCCGTCACCATGCTGCCGGCACCCCTGGTCCGGGAGGGACTCGAGAAGCTGGCCGACGACACGGCGTTCTCCTACAAGATGGGGGCGAAGTTCCGTGAGGCGACCTGGCAGTTGCGGGAGCCGAGGGCGTAGGGCTGGCGACGGCGGGAGGAGGAGGATGGAACAGCGGGACGGCGGGCGGCGAGAGCAAGACGGGCGGAAGAAGAGGAGCGGGCGACGGCGCGTTCCGCGCATAGCGATCGTGCAGGCGCAACCGCAGGAGGATCGGCAGCTGGCCGACGTTGGTCCGCTGGTCTTCTGGCGCACGGGCTCAGGCGGCACCCGCGAGGGCATGGTCGCCGCCGTCAACTTCTGCTCGAACCCTGGGTGCCCATGTCGCGACGCGAACGTGATGCTCAACAGGGTCGGGGACGATCTCCAGCGCGTCGAGGAGTTCGCCGACGGAATGGTGCGCTGCCACTTCGCGACGGACGCCGGAAGGTGCCGATCCCGCGCCGATGTCGCCTTCGACCTCGACACCGGCACCATCGAGCTGATCTCCGCCAAGTCCAGCGGCGGAGGCCTCCTCGCATGGTTCAAGGAAGTGGCGAAGGACCCGGAGGTGGTAGAGCTTCTCCGGCGGCGGCTCGTGAAGGTCCGCGGTCCGGCGCCAGCGCCCCCCAACCTGGAGCCCCGCGACTGGAAGCCCGGCGACATGCTCTCCTACGGCGAGGTGTTCTCGGACGTTCCCGACGACTCGTTCGAGCACGCCGGGCGTTGGTTCGACGTGGTCGATCTCCACTGCATCGATCCCGGGTGCGACTGCGACGAGGCGGTGCTCCTGTTCATGGACATCCCGCCGGATGCTCCGCCCGACGAGGCGGTGGACCTCGGCGCCGTGCACGTCGAGGTGTCGACCGGGAAGTCGACGGAGTTTCAGCCCGACGACGAGGCGGACCCCGCCATGCTGCAGAAGGCGTGGGACGCCTTCTCGGCCACGCACCGGGCGGTGAACTGGCTCCGTGACAGGCGCGCGCGGCTGCGGGAGGTCGGGCCGGAGATCCGCCGGAGGTGGGAGGAGCGGAAGGCGGCGAAGCCGCGCCCGGCGGTCGGCCGAAACGACCCGTGTCCCTGCGGGTCGGGGAAGAAGTACAAGAGGTGCTGCGGGGCGTAGGCTTGCCGTCTTCTGGCGCCGCCGCGGTCGGAGCACCGGCGGGCACCGGCACTCCGACTCGCGGCAACTGGGCGTCAGCTGTCGGTCGGCCCCCCCGGGTCCTTTCTGCGGACCCGCTTCCCGCAACACGGACACCTCGTCGGGGTCTTCGCGGCGGTCGCCTGTCGTTCCCGAATTCCCCGTACACGCCGCAACCATAGCACTTCTCGGCCGG
>CAZMRP010000155.1:0-9074 GCA_964568275.1 uncultured Myxococcales bacterium | reverse complement strand
AGGCGTGGCGGGCTTCGTCGGTGGGCGGTCGTCATGGGGGCAGCGTAGCGCGTGTCGCCCCCGGCCGGAAGCGGGTCGCGCGGGTCGTGCGGACCGCGGGTCGCGCGACCCGCCGGGTCGACCCGCGAGCGGGCGCGGCTTCGTCAGAAGGTCAGCACCAGGTTGCCCGGGCCGAAGGCGACGGCCGGGGTCGCCCCGGCGACCGGGCGGCGGTTCGCGGTGCCGTAGGACCACGACCAGAGCAGTCCGCCGACCACCGTGGCGACGGCGCCGACCACGAGGCCGGCCGAGCCGCCGCGGACCATCGCCGTGGAGTACGGGTCGTCGAGGAAGGCGAACCCGAGCACCATGCCGCCGGCCAGCACGCCGCAGATGCCGAGCGACACGAGGGTCACGCCGCCGAAGAACTTGCCCCACGATTCGTCCTCGACGTCCCACGCCTGGACGCCCCCGGCCGCCGTCAGCTCGAACTGGTAGCCGCCCGCGAGGAACATGTAGTACCCGTTGGGCAGCTGCAGGCGGCACGGGGTTTCGCACAGCGGCTTGGCGACGTCGGGCTGGGCCCCGGGGAAGAGCTGCCAGCCGGAGTCCTCGGCGCCGAGCGGCACCAGCGAGATCACCAGGCCCGGCTCCTCGGAGTGGAACTCCAGCTCGGTGACGGCGGGCGCGTCCGCGGCCGCGGGGTCGAGCGGGACGACCGGGAGGGGCGGGGCCTGCGCCGCCGCGGCGGCGGGCAGCAGCAGGGCCGGAACCAGCGCGCCGACGATCCGGGACGTCCGTCGCATCACGCCCCGAGCCTGACACGGCGGGTCGCGACGGGCAAGCGGACGTTCCGCCGGGTGGGGGGAGCTGCCGGGCTTCCCGGCGGCGACCTGCGGCCGGGCGTCGGCGGCCGGCCCTTCCCGACGATCGTGGGAGTTCGAGCGCGGGCTGGACGTCGCCCTCGCGGCAGCAGAGGTTGTCGGCCGGCCGGCACCGACGGCAGCGCGAGCGACAGGACCGGCAGCGAGACGCCGCGCCGCACACGGATCGTCCACGAGCCCCTCAGGTTGCCCCTCCCGTCGATCATCGTCCGCCAGGCCTGCAGCGCCCGCGAGCCGGAGGCCGTGCAGAGCCGTCGGACGTCCCTACGGCAGCTCGACCGCCCCGGCCGTGCAGGGCTCGCCCCGCGGCTCGCCGCGCTGGTCGGTGGCGGGACAACCGGTGCCGAGGTTCCGCGCCGGGCTGTCCGGGTCCGGCAGCATCGTCTCGGTCGTGCCGCCGTGATCGCCCAGGGCCCCGAGCAGCGGGTCGGCGACCAGCGGGTCGACCGTGCACGGCGTCCGCTCCGGCCATTGCAGGTTGGTCGCGCCGTCGCCGTGGGTCTCGTTGCACTGCGGCGTCCACATCGCGGTGTTGTTCGCGACGATCGTGTTGCGCAGGGTCAGGCCGGCGCCGAAGATCGCGCCGCAGATCTGGTCCGTGGCCGTGGCGTGGTTGTCGGCGAGCGTGCAGTTGAGGACGGTGCCCGTCGGGCTGCCGCTGAGCCAGATGCCGCCGCCGTTGCTGCCGAACGCCTCGTTGCCCGCGATGGTGACGTTCGTCATGTCGACCTCGCAGGTGTGGATC
This sequence comes from uncultured Myxococcales bacterium, assembly GCA_964568275.1. Taxonomy (GTDB): domain Bacteria; phylum Myxococcota_A; class Polyangia; order DRWM01; family JAAZOP01; genus JAAZOP01. Next base: position 7,466 of record CAZMRP010000155.1, on the reverse strand, counting down.
CAGATCCCGCCGTTGTAGAACGCCCGGTTGCGCGAGATCGTGCTGTTCGTCACCGTGAGCCGCAGCCCCTGGAGGTACAGGCCGCCGGCGTTGCCGTCGGCGGCGGCCGTGACCTCGTTGGAGCCGACGGTCGAGCGGTCCATGGTGAAGGTGCCCGAGTGGTCGTTCGAGACGCGGAAGACGCCGCCGCCGATGGCGCCCGCGCGGTTGTCCGAGATCGTCGTGCCGCAGATCGAGGTCACCTCGTCGCGTCCGTCCATGTAGAGCGCGCCGCCGCAGCCGCCGTGGCCCGGGTTGCCGTCGGTGCCGGTGGCCGCGTTGCCGGTCAGGCGGCTGTTGAGCAGCGTCACGTCGCCGTTGAGGCTGCCCACGGCCCCGCCGTTGCTGGCCTGGTTGCCCGTGAAGGTGCAGTTCGAGATGAGGATGTCGCCGCCGCCGAAACCGTAGATCGCGCCGCCGGCGATGTCCTGGCCGGGGGAGGGCGCGCGGTTGTCGAGGAACGTGCAGTCGAGCACCGTCAGGCTGCCGCCGTCGCGGTAGATCGCGCCGCCGCCTACCGCCGTATCGTCGCCGCCGGGCGGACTACGGCCGTCGCGGAAGGTCAGCCGCTGCACCGTCAGCCGCGGCGTCGCCCGGTCGTAGCCCGAGTCGAGGTACAGGATCCGCGCGGCTCCGCCGCCCGAGAGCGTCACCAGGCCGCCGCCGTCCAGCACCGACTCCTCGGTGAAGACGATGGTCGAGCCCACGGTGAGCGTCACCGGGTCGGGCCCGCAGTCGAAGACGATCACCCCACCCGTCGTCGCCGCCGCCTGGAGCGCCGCCGCCGTGCAGCTCGCCGCGGTCCCGTCGCCCACCACCGTCGTCGGCGACGAGACGTCGTACAGCGGCAGCGGGTCGCAGGTCGTCGGCGGCGGGGTCACGTCGGCGTCGGCATCGGCGTCGGCGTCGGCATCGGCGTCGGCGTCGGCGTCGGCGCCCGTCTCGGTCGTCGCTTCGCCGTCCGCTCCCCCGTCGTCGGCGACGGAATCGTCGTCGCCGCAGGCCGCTGCGGCGAGCAGTACCATGAGGGCGGTCGCGGCCGGCCGGACGGTTCTCGAGCGTGTCACGCCCCACCTCCTCGCAGCACTGCCGCCATGACGTCGTTGGCGCCGCCGGTCGGGGCGGATTCCAGCCGGGCCGTCAGGGTGTTCCGCAGGACCTCGCGGTCCGCGGGGGTGCGGCCGAGGACCCGCAGGTCGCCGCGGAAGTCCCAGTCCATCACCCGCAGCTCGGCGTCGTCGGTCCCGACGGCGAACACGCGCACGGCGCTCCACGGGGCCTGGAACTCCACCGGACGTCCGCGCAGGCGCCGACGCAGCATCGAGTAGACGAACCAGCCGGGGAGCAGCCCGGCGCCCATGCCGACCGCGTACGCCAGCTCCTGCGCGCCGTCGCCGAGCAGCGAGACGTCGAAGGCCACCAGCGCGATCGCCGCCGCCACCACGCCGACGACCCCGACGAACGCCCCGAGAACCTCGGGCAGGACCGTGCGGGCCCGCGGCCCGTGGAAGTGCATCCCGGTGGCGTCGAACGCCACGCGCCCCGTTCCCAGGAGCGGCGCCCCGCGGGCCCCGGCCCGGGTGCGGTGGGCCGGGCGGAACTCGACCTCCGCGGTCGCGGGGGCGATCGGACCCGGCGGCGGCAGCGCGGCCGGTTTGCCCTGCCACAGGTCGCGCAGCAGCGGCAACAGGGTGTCGTCGACGTTGTCGTAGAACAGCGGGACGAGTCGCAGCGGGAGTCCGCGCCCGGTCGAGACCAGCGCCGCGCCGGCGGCGACGTTCGGCGCGGGCTCGATCCCGCGGAGCGCGGAGAAGGGCCACTCCCGGCGCCCGCCGCGCGTCTCGCGCACGAGCCCGACCTCGCAGACCTTGACGACCATCCGCTGGCGCATCCGCCGGGCGCGCAGCGCGAGCAGCAGGGCGGCCAGGCCGACGAAGCTCGAGGTCAGCACGGTCATCATCGTGCGGTCGTCGGCCGAGCCGGTGGCGTCGCCGGTCCACAGGGCGACGGTGATGCTGGAGAACAGCAGCGCCAGCACCAGCGCCGAGGCGGGCGCGGCGATCCCCGGCCGGCGGCGTGGCAGCAGACGAAGCTCGCGACCCAATCCGCTCATCGGTTCCTCCCGGTCGTCCGGACCTTACCCGGCGCGCGCGCGGGAATCCAGCCGGCTCGGCGGGACGAACCCGCGCGCGTCGGACCCCGGGCGACGAGTGGCGCCGGCCGGCGGCCCGGCGTATATTCCCGACGACCGACGGCAAGGAGGACGAGCGATGCGGCGATTCTGGGCGCGGATGCTGTTCGCGACCGTCGTCGTCGGCCTGGCGGTCCACGCCTGCGCGGTGGCCGGCGGGGACGACGAGAACGACGCCCGCGACGCGGCGCGGGACGACGGCGGCGGCAGCTGCGACCTGAGCGCCTGCACGCGCACCTGCCTCGGGATCGGCATGGCCGGCGGCCACTGCGACGGCAGCGAGTGCGTCTGCGACCCGTGGGACGGCAGCGGGCCCGAGGACGGGACGACGGACGCTCCCGGCTCCTGCGATCCCGTCCTGTGCAACGAGGCCTGCGCGTCGATCGGCGCCGCGGGCGGGAACTGCGTCGACGGCGCGTGCCGCTGCGGCGGCGGCGGGGACGCGGACGCGGACGCCGTCCCGGACGTCCCGCCGACCGACGACGGGACGACCGAAGACGCGCCGGTGGACGACGCGCCGGTGGACGACTTCGCGGTGGACGACGCTCCGGTCGACGACGGCGCGACGGACGACGCCCCGGTCGACGACGGCGCGACGGAGGACGCCGGCGGCGCGTGGGGCGTGCCCGTCTGCAACTCCGCGGGCGACACGCTGCCCGACCCCGCACCGCTGCTGGGCCGCCCGACCACGCGCAGCCAGACCATCAGCCTGCCGGCGCTCGGCGACGGCCGCGTCGTGCGGCTCGAGATCTCGATCGCTTCCCGGCGCCTGTCGTCGCTGATCCCGATCCCCTTCGACGACCTGCGGGCCTCGTTGCGCTCGCCCGACGGGACGACCCGGATGTTCTGGTTCCACTTCCAGGGCGACGTGTCCGGGACGCTCGGCGACTACCGGTTCTTCACGCCCTGGAACCTGCCGATCTGGTGGGATCGGCCGGTCGGCGGCACCTGGACGCTGACGCTGCAGGACGACGCCAACAGCGGCGGGCTCACGACGATCGATACCCATCTCGCCTCGTGGTGCCTCACCCCGCTCGACCCTGCCGGCCACGCCACCACCGACACCGCGGCCCCGCTGCGCGCCTGCGACACCGGCTCGCACTCGATCTCGGACTACGACTGCGAGTCCGGCAGCAGCTGCGAGCACCCGGTGACGTTCCAGCTCCAGGTGACCGACCTGGTCCGCGCCTCGGCCACGCCGTCGCTGGTCCTCGAAACCACCCACCCCGACGTGAGCCAGTTGCGCATCGTGCTGATCGGCGCCGACGGCTCCGAGGCGACGGTCTGGAACCGGGGAGCCGGGCCCCTGCCGTCGGAGCTGCCGCTCTCGCTGATGGGCGGCGCCTGGATGACCGGCCGCTACCAGCTCAAGGTCACCGACATGGTGGCCGGCGGCACCGGGTCGCTCACGCGCTGGTGCATCCACGCCAACTGAGCGCGCTCGCCAAGTCCCGGAACTTGCGGGCCGCTCCGGCTGCGGTAGGATGGAGGGCAGTTGCGTCGGAGGAGGTGGAAGATGCAGCGTCATGCGCTTCGAGGGGCGTTCGAGATCCTGGCCCGCGCGTCCGTGGTCTGTCTGCTGCTGTCGCTGAGCTGCGGTGGTGACAGCGATCCCGGCGATACCGGCCCCGAGGGGGACATCTACGTCCCCTGTGACGAGGCGATGTGCACCACCGGGCACATCATCTGCTGCCCCGGCGCCGAGGCCGGCACCTGGGACGCGATGCGCCTGGGCTGCATCTGCCCCAGCCACCCGGACGCCGACGCCGACGGCGACGGAGACGTCACGCCGGACGTCACGCCGGACGTGGAGCCGGATGTGGAGCCGGACGTCACGCCGGACGTGGAGCCGGATGTGGAGCCGGACGTCACGCCGGATGGGGACCCGGACGTGGAGCCGGACGTGGAGCCGGACGCGGAGCCGGACGCGGCGCCCGACACCGTCGTCGACTAGGCTGCAGCAGTTGTCGCGGAGGGGACCGGCGCGTCAGCGGCCGGGCGCGCACCGTTCGGGTTGCAGGCGGCACAGCTCGCTGCGGATCAGCGCGGCATCGTTCTCCCGTCCCGTCATCCAATACTGCTCGCCGAGGCGCTGGAGTGCGGGAACCAGTTCCGTGGGGTCGAGCACCCGCTGGAAGAACGGTCGTGCCGCCTCCGGTCGACCGGCCGGGCGCCGGGCGTCGACCCTATCGCGGAAGGTCGGGCGGCCGCAGGGTTTCCGTCAACGCCGCGGCGAGCCGCTCGGTGGTCCATCCGCCGGCGTCGGCCAGCCGTCCGACGAACTCCCCGTGTCGCCGTCCGCGGCGGTACGCGGGCTCGCGCGGCGGGTGTGCGAGGTACCGTTCCATCCGCTCCACCTGCGGCTCCACCAGCAGCGTCGTCGCGTAGAGCGCCACGCCCCGCGGCCGGTAGAGGCACGCCCCGCCGACCTTGCGGTCGCCGAGCGCCAGGTCCGAGGCGTCCTCGCGGCGCACGCCGTGGACGCCGACCCGCTGGAGCCCTTCGAGCAACCAGCGCGAGAAGCGCGCGAACAACTCGGGAATCCGCGGCAGTCCGGGCTGCGGGACCGTTGCGGCGACGATCAGGTTGCCGGGGTCGAGCACCACGGCGCAGCCGCCCCCCGGCCGCCGCGTCACCGGCACGCCGTCGGCACGGCACGCGTCCCGTCGCAGCTCCACCTCGGCCCGGCTCCCCCGCCCGAGCACGATCTGCAGCCCGTCGGGGCGGTAGATCCGAACGCGCGGGAGCCCGTCGGCGGCCGTCGCCGCCACCTGCCCGTCGTCGAGCGTGTAGGCGGGGAAGTCGTCGGCCGACGACGGCAGCGCGAGCGTCCGGGGACGGGTCGGCTCGTGGGACGCCGCCGGCGCGGCGGTGGTCACGGCTTCCTCGGCGGGTTGACGTGCACCGGCGTCCCGGCCGCCACCTCGGCCGCCTCGACGAGCGATTCGGCCAGCGACGGATGCGGGTGGATCGTCACCAGCAGGTCCTCCAGCGTCGCGCCCAGCTCGAGCGCCAGGGTCGCCTCGGCGATCAGCTCGGACGCCTGCGGTCCGACCATCCCCACGCCGAGGATCCTGCCGCTCTCCGGTGCGGACAGCACCTTGACCAGCCCCTCGGTTCGTCCGAGCGTCCAGGCGCGGCCGAGGGCCCGGAGCGGGAACCGGCCGACGTTGAGCTTCGTGCCCCGGTCCTGCGCCTCGCGCTCCGTCAGTCCGGCCCAGGCGATCTCGGGGTCGGTGTAGACCACCGCGGGGATCGCGCGGTTGTCGAAGGCGGACTTGTGCTGCGAGAGCACCTCGGCTGCGACCTTGGCCTCGCGCGAGGCCTTGTGGGCCAGCATCGGTCCGGGCACCGCGTCGCCGATCGCGAACACGTGCGGCGCCTTCGTCCGGCACTGCTCGTCGACGGGGATCCGCCCGTGCGCGTCGACGGCGAGGCCGAGCGCGGCGAGCCCCACGCGGTCGGTGTTCGGGGTACGCCCGACGGCCACCAGCACGCGCTCGGCCTCCAGCGTCCGGCGGGCGCCCTCGTGCTCGACGGTCACCGCGAGCCCGGCCGCGGTTCGCTCGAGGCCGACGACCTTCGAATCCACGAGCAGGTCGGCGAAGCTGTGCCTGGCGCGCCGGACCACGACGTCCACCAGGTCGTGATCGGCGCCGGGGAGCAGCTGCGGGGCGAACTCCACGAGCGTGACCTTCGAGCCGAGGCCGGCGTAGACCTGTCCCAGCTCGAGACCGATGTAGCCGCCGCCGACGACGAGCAGGCGCGGCGGGATCTCGGGCAGGCCGAGCGCGTCGGTGGAGGTCCAGACCGGGAGCTCGCCGGCCGCGGCGAGGCGGGTGGGGCGCGAGCCGACGGCGACGATCGCGTGGCGGAACTGGACGGTGGCCTGGTGCTCGCCCTCGACGAGCAGCGAGTGCGAGCCGGTGAAGTGCGCCTTGCCGTGGAGCACCTGGACGTTGCGGCGCGCCAGCAGGCCGTCGATTCCCTTGGAGAGGCCGCCGACGACCCGGCCGACGTGCTGCCGCAGCGCGTCCAGGTCGAGTCGGGGCTTGTCGAAGGTGATGCCGATGTGCTGCGCCTCGCGCGCCGCGTCCAGCACGCCGACCGCGTGGATCAGCGTCTTCGACGGGATGCAGCCCTCGAGCAGGCAGGTGCCGCCGAGGCGGGGGCGTTCGTCGATCAGGAGCACGTCGCGGCCCAGGTCCGCGGCGCGGAGGGCGGCGACGTAGCCGCCGGGTCCGCCCCCGACGATCGCCAGCTCGGCTTCCTGCTGCAACGTTCCCATCACCATCGCCGCACCTCACGTCTCGACGAGCAGCGCGGCGGGGTCCTCGAGCAGCCGCACCACGTGGTTGACGAAGCGGGCCGCGTCGGCCCCGTCGGTCACCCGGTGGTCGAACGACAGCGTCAGCGGCAGCATCCGCCGCACCACGATCTGTCCGTCGCGGACCACCGGCCGTTCCTGCACGCGGCCCATCCCGAGGATCCCCACCTCCGGGTAGTTGATCAGCGGCACCATGCTCGTGCCGCCGAGCGCCCCGATGTTGGTGACGGTGAAGCTGCCGCCGCGCAGGTCGGCGACCTCGAGCTTCCCCGCCTTGGCCCGCAGCGCCAGGTCCTCGATGCCCGCCGCCAGGGCCAGCAGGCTCTTGCGGTCGGCGTCGTGCAGCACCGGGACCACCAGCCCGCGGTCCGTGTCGGCCGCGATGCCGAGGTGGTAGTACTTCTTGAACACCAGCCGTTCGCGGAACGGGTCGACGCTGGCGTTGAACGCCGGGAAGCGCTTGAGCGCATCGACCACCGCGCGCACGACGAACGCCAGCAGCGTCAGCTTTCCGCCCGGCACGCCGGCATGCCGCTCGCGCTGCGTCCTGCGGAACGCCTCCAGCTCCGTCACGTCCGCCTCGTCCATGTGCGCCACGTGCGGCACCAGCACCGACGACGTGACCATCTTGCGGGCCACCTTGCGGCGGATCGAGACCAGCGGTTCCTCTTCCACGGGGCCGAAGGCGGCGAAGTCGGGGAGCGGCTCCAGCTCGAGATACGGGATCGCGCTCGTGGTCGTGGTCGTGGTCGTGGTCGTGGTCGCGCTCGCGCTGGTCGGCGCGGGCGTTCCGGCCTGCGTGTCCGCGCCGCGCGCCGCGAACCGCTGCACGTCCTCCGGCGTCACGCGTCCGCCGGGACCGGTCGCGGGGACCCGGTCGAGGTCGACGCCCAGCTCGCGCGCCAGGCG
>CAZMRP010000154.1:0-9078 GCA_964568275.1 uncultured Myxococcales bacterium | reverse complement strand
GGCGGAGTGCGCCCGGCTCGGCCCGGGACCCGGCGAACCGACGGGCTGGTCCGAGCCGCTGTGCCGCGTCCTGGCGGCCGGCGACCCCGCCCGCTGCGAGGACCAGCCGGAGCCGGTGCGTCGCGCGGTGTGCCGCGGGATGGCCCGGGCGCTGCTCGACACGGTCGGTCGCACGCCGCCCTCCGCGCGGCCCGTGGAGGAGATGTACCGTCGCTGGTCGCTCGGGGGCGACGCGCTTCCCGAGTGCCTGGCCGAGCCGTTGGCGATCCTGGTGACGCATCCGTTGGTCCAGGCCGCCTTCGTCCCGAATCCGGCCGCCGACGGTCCCGTGCCCTAGCGGGAACCCGCCTTGCGCGGCGCGCCGATCGTCCGTACCTTCCCCCAAACGGCGAACCTCGAGGGAGGCACGACATGCAGGGCTTCCGGATGCGGGTCGGGTTGACGGTGGCGCTGGCGGGTCTGGCCGCCTGTCCGGGCTCCGGCGGGGAGACCGACGCCCGCCACGACGCGACGGGCGACGCGGACGTCGTGCCGGAGGCCGACGCGGACGCGGAGGCGTCGCCGGATGCGCCCCTCGAGGCCGACGTCGTCGAGGAGGCCGACGCGTTCGAGGAAGCGGACGGGCCTTCCGACGCGCTCGAGACGACGGACGACGCCGACGCCGGCGACTGGCTCGTGCCGCCCGCGGCGAGTTGCGCGCCGACGGGCGACCCGTGCGCCGCGGCGACGGTGCCCGGCGTCCACGCCTCGTACCGCAAGGACTTCTACTACCCGTTCGAGCGCTACGCGGAGGACGGTCCGCCGCCCGTGGACGGCGGCCGGTTCCACGTCGCGGCGGTTTCGGCGGTCACCGGCGACGTGACGGGAGTCCGGCTGAACGGAGTGCCGGCGGACGACCTGCTGGGCGAGCCGACCCTCGAGTGGTGGCACGTCTGGCCGGAACGGGTGACGGCGGGCGAGCCGGTGTGGCTCGCGTTCCACTCCCGGGACCCGGCCTGGGACGCCGCCGGCGCCACCGGGACCTTCGAGATCCGGACCGCGGCCGGCGTGGCCGCCGCCGGCAGCTTCGCGGCCGCGACCACCCCCGTGCCGCTCACCTACGTGACGGTCGACGAGGACTACCGGACGCTGCTGATCCACCTCAAGAACGGCGCTGCGGCGTCGCACGACGTGACCCGGCTGCTGGTCAACGGTCGCGACGTCACCGCCGCGGCCTGCATCCCCGAGGCGACGCTGGAGCCGGGGGAGACCGCGCTGTGGACCGTGCCGCTGTGCGTCCCCGCGGCGCCCGGCTCGGCCTGGACGGTCGTCGTCGAGTTCGCCGGCGCCCCGTCGGCGGTGGGCGTGGGGCGGGTGGTCCGGCCGTTCTACCCGTTCGAGAGCTGGCCGAACACCGACGAGTGCCCGTTCCCCACGGTGAACGACGAGTACTTCCGGCGGCACCGGGCGGCGGGGCTGGACACGACGTTCTTCTACGTCGGCGGCGGGTCGGCCTGCGGCGGTTACGACCCGTTGCGGATCATCAACGAGGTGGCGCCCGTCACCCCGGACTTCCAGCTGCTGGTGGCCGACGACTTCCTGCGGCTGGCGGACCCGGGGAGCGCGCTGACCGACACCTCGCGCGTCGCCGGGTTCATGACCGGCGACGAGTCGGACGGCGAGGTCTACGACGGCGACGGGGTTCCCAACCCGTCGCGCAAGGCGGCGGAGGCGCGGGCGCTGTGGCGGCTCTACCCCGAGGTTCCGGTCTACAACGGGGCCAAGACGAACAAGAACGTCGGCAGCTTCGCCGGCATGTGCGACATCCAGGGGATCGACTTCTACGTCGCCGCCTGCGCGCCGCACATCACCCGCTGGGGCACCCACCCGCCGCTCCGCGCGGCCTACGACTACCTGGTCAACACCCGCAACAACCACATGCCGGGGACGACCTGGATGTACGCGCAGGGGCTCCACCAGGGCTGGAACAAGACCGCCCTGATCGGCGGCGCGACGATCCACGTCCAGCCCGACCCGCAGGAGATCCTGGTCCAGGCCCTCAGCGTCGTGGCCGCCGGCGGCAAGGGGCTGATGTGGTTCCAGGTCAACCAGGAGGAGGCCGAGTACCGTCCCGCGCGCTGGGCGGCCCTCGCGGAGGCCAACTGGCTGCTCCACGGCGTCCGGCCGTTCCTGCGCGAGGGCGACATCACCGGCCTGGCCCGCGGCGACGCCACGCCCGCGGACTGGGCCGACGACCCCGTGATCGTCGACCTCGTGCGTTCCCGTCGGGCCCTGGTCGTGCCGATCATCAACATCACCGTGGCGACGGCGCCCACCGACGTGCTCTGCGGCGCCGCGTTCCTCTCCGAGGCCACCGTCCCGCACTGGGTCCTCGCCGACGGCGTGGCCCCCGACGTGGTGCTGGAGATCCCCGACGACTTCGGCGTGACCGAGGTGTTCGAGGTCGCGGTCGACGGCGACGTGTTCGACCCGGCCGCCCGCCTCGCGCGCGACGTCGATTTCCCGGTGCGGGTGGACCGCCGCATCGTGACGCTCGAGGGCGTCGCGTTGTCCAACGCCCGGCCGGTGCGGCTGGTCGTGCTGGCGGCGGACGACGCCGTCCGCGGCGAGGTCCAGGCGCGACTCCGCCCGTGAGGCCGCCGCGCTCTCCGACCCCCTCCGCGCCGCGGTCTCCGGGCCGGCGGTCGGTCGCGCCGCCGCGGGCATCCCGCTCGGCGGCCGGTTCGTGCTAGACTTCCCTGTTTGCGAAACGGCCGACCCGGGCCACGACCCGGGCGGCTCGAGCCCGGAACGGAGGAGCGAGATGGCAGAGCACGAACGCGACGACGGCACGGCGCCTGCGACGTCGGTGAACGACGCACCGGCCGCCGCATCGCGGCCCCGGTCGGCCCGGTTCTTCCGCGCCCTGGTCGCGGCGGCGGTCGCCGCGACCGCACCCGCGGCCGGCTGCTACGCCTCCGAGCCGGGCGACGACGTCGTCGATGCGGCCGACGCCTCCGATTCCGGCGACGCGGAGGCCGACGTGCTGCTGCCGGCCTACGGCCTTCCCGACGGCGGCGATGCTTCGTCGACGGTCTACAGCGTGCCTCCGTACGGCGTTCCCGAATACGCCACCCCCGACTACGGAATGCCGTGATCCATCCACTCGTGAAGGCTGCGATCATGAGCCGGAAGCGACTCGCCGGGACGATCTGTTGGGTGCTGCTCGCGTGCGCCGCCGGGTGCGGCGACCAGCTCGGCGACGACTTCCTGCCCGACGCGCTCGACGTCGTCCCGGAATCCGGCGACTCCGCTGAGGATCGGGCCGATCTTCCCGACGTCGGGCCGGACGCGGATGCGGACGCGGACGCGGATGCCGATGCGGACGCGGATGCGGATGCGGACGCGGACGCGGATGCGGATCCCGACGTCCCGGCGACCACCTGCGACCTGTGGCGGGCCGAGTATCCGACGCGGGCAACGCGGGTCTGGACCGCCGGTGCCGAGGCCTGCGACCCGGGAACGGTCGATGCGGCGGCGCTCGAGGACGGCCTGCGGCGCGCCAATCTTTACCGGAGGCTCGTCGGTCTGCCGCCGATCGTGAACAACCTCGAGTTCACGCGCAAGGCGCAGTTGTGCGCGGTGCTGCAGCAGGCGATGGGCACGCTGGACCACACCCCGCCGTCGGATGCGCCGTGCTACACCGCCGATGGAGCCGAGGCGGCGTCGTCGAGCAACCTGGCGGCCGGCGTGTCGGACCTGGCCCAGGCCGTCGACCTCTACCTGGGCGACGAGGGCGTGCGCTCGCTGGGGCATCGCCGATGGTTGCTCCACCCGCCCTACACGCAGGGCGGGTTCGGTATCGCGGGCGCCTACTCCTGCCAGTGGGTCTTCGGTTGGGGGGTGGACCCCGGGACCGACCCGGTCGCGTATCCGCCGGAGGGAGAGTTCCCGTTGCAGGCGTTGGCCGGGGCCTGGTCGATCGGCTCGGCCGCCGGCGGGTTCGCCGGCGCGACGGTGACGGTGACGCGGGTGGCGGACGGCACCGACCTGACGATCGATGAGACCTGGGTGCCGTCGACGGGCTACGGGCTGGACACGCTGGCCTGGCGGGTGCACGGGACGGTGGCGCCGGGAGAGTACCGGATCCGGATCGCCGGCACCGCCCACAGCTGGGACTATACGACCCACCTCTTGGACTGCAGGTGACGAGCCATGGTGTTGGATCTGTTGCGTCGGTTGTTCGGCGGGGGGAAGGAAGTCGCGTCGTTCGCGGAGCTGCGCCCCGGCAAGGCGGTGCTGCGCGGGACGATCAAGGCCGGCGACGAGCAGGTTCGCTCGCCGCTCAAGGGCTTGACCTGCGTGGCCTACTACTACCGGGCCGCGTACAAGGCCCAGGCCCGGGGCAAGGCGGTCGATCGGGTCCTGAAGGACGCCGAGGTCTATGCGCCGTCGTTCGGGCTGGCGCTGGAGGGCGGGACGATCCGCGTCGTCCCGCCGCGCGGCGTCGCCCTCGACCCGCAGGAACACCGGCAGCTCATGTCGCGCGGTTTCCCGGGGTTCCAGGCGACCGAGCAGCTGATCCGGCCGGGAACCGTGGTGCGGCTGGAGGGACGAGTGCAGCGCGAGGGCGAGGAACTCGTCCTGCGGCTGCGGCGCATCGACCTGGTGACCGAGGCGGAGCAGTCGTCCGGGCCGTACAAGCGGCCCGACCGCCGGCGCCGGAAGAAGCGCTGAACGGCCGTAGGGGTTGCCCGGGGGGCGTGGGCGGAATATCCTGCCGCCATTCCCCGGCGGCGGCCCGCGACGTCCGGCGCGGCCCGGGAGAGGTGGAATGACCCGTCGTGGAGCCGATCGACGTGGACGTGTGGCCCGTGCAGGCGTGGCGGCGTTGTGCGCCCTGGGCGCCGGCGGCTGGCTGGAGTGCCCCGACTCCCGGGAACCCGAGGCGCTCGACCTGTCCTACGCCGAATCGGCGACGGAGAACTACGCCTCGGGCGTCGAGGCGCTCGAGGACGGCAATTCGATCGAGGCGCGGAAGTACTTCGAGCAGGTGATGCGGCGGTTCCCGTACACCCGAGAGGCGGTGCTCTCGCGGCTGCGGTTGGCCGACTGCGACTTCGCCGCCGAGAACTACCGGGCGGCGGCCACCGGCTACCAGACCTTCATCGAGCGCTACCCGGCGGACGACGAGGTGCCCTACGCGATGTTCCGCCGCGGCCTGTCGTTCTTCAGCCTCATTCCGTCGGACTGGTTCATCTTCCCGGCCTCCTACACCCGCGACCGCGCGCCGACCCGCGATGCGCTGCGCGAGCTGCGCAACTTCATCGACCGCTTCCCGGACAGCGAGTACGTCCTCGAGGCCCGCGCGCGCATCCGCGACTGCCTGGCGGAGTTGGCGCGCGGGGAGCTGTCGGTGGCCGAGTTCTACCTCAACCGGGACAAGCCCGTCGCGGCGGCGCTGCGGGCGCGCACGGTGCTGCGCGAGTACGGCGACTCGGGATTGGCCCCCGAGGCGCTGCTCCTGATGGGGCGCATCGCGCTCGAGGCCGGCCAGCGCGAGGCGGCCCGGGGCTACTTCGCCCTGCTCGCCGCCCGCTACCCGGAGTCCGAGGAGACCGCACGGGCCCTGCGCTATCTCCGTTTCCTCGAAGGGCGTGACGAGGCACCCTAGGATCGGTGGCACGATGGACGACCAGCAACGGAACCTGTTGACCAAGGCGCGCGAGCACTACAAGCGCAAGGAGTTCGAGCGCGCCCGCAGCCTGCTCGAGCGGATTGTCGAGGCCGGGGGGGTGACCTACGCCGACGTCTACAACATGCTCGGCGTGATCCACCACGACGCCGGCGACCTGGCGCGGGCCCAGGAGCAGTTCGAGGCGGCCCTGCGCATCAACCCCAACTACACCGAGGCGATTCTCAACCTGACGGTGACCTACAACGAGATCGGTCGCTACGACGACGCCCGTCGGCTGATGGAGCACCTGGGCTCCCGCAAGGGCCAGGAAGGCCCCGATTCGCTCGAGCCGTACGCGCGCGGCAAGATCGCCAACCTCCACGCCGAGGTCGCGCAGGCCTACTACGACGTCGGCATGCTGCAGGCGGCGATCGAGGAGATGACCAAGGCGATCGAGCTGTGCGGCGACTTCGTCGACCTCCGCGTCCGCCTCGGCAACATGCTCACCGAGGCCCAGCGTACGCCCGAGGCGCTGGTCCAGTACGAGTTTGCGGTGCAGACCAAGCCCGAGTACCTGCAGGCCCGGATCCAGCTCGGGATCGCCTACGTCAAGTCCGGACGCAAGGACGACGCCATCGCGCAGTGGCGCGCCGTGCTGGAGAAGGACCCCGCCAGCCGCTCCGCACGGATGTACCTGCGGCTCGCCGGCGCGCCCCCGGCCGACGAGAAGAAGTAGCGCCGCCCGCCCCTCGACGCCTCAGAGTTCCGGCGGTTCCACCACGTACGGGCACAGCGCCATCGGCGTGCCGGGCTCCAGCGTCAGGAACGGGACCAGCCCGGCGGCGACGCCGTCGAGGCCCGCGACGCGCAGCAGCCAGCGCAGCGGCGAGTCGTCCTCGGTCTCCGCTTCGGCGGCCGCCGGCGTCGTGCCGCCCGCCAGCGCGCCCAGCAGCAGGCCGAGCAACCCCCCCGGCTCGGGCTCGGCATCGACCACCGGGGCCTCGGCATCCAGCTCCGCAAGTTCTCGGGCCCGCGCCACCGCCTCGCCCAGGCCGCCGATCCGGTCGGCCAGGCCGAGCTCCACGGCGCGGCGGCCGCTCCAGACCCGCCCCTGGCCGGTCGCATCGACCTGTTCGCGCGTCAGCCGGCCCGCCCGGCCCTCGACCACGCAGTCCAGGAACCGGCCGTAGTAGAAGTCGACCTTCTCCTCCAGCACCGTCAGCTCGTCCTCGGTGTACGGCCGGAACCAGCTCTCCATCGTCGCCCGCGACCCGCGCCCCTCCTCGTAGGCGTTGACGCCCAGCCCCAGCAGCAGCGCGCCGATGTCGGCCTTGCCGTAGAAGATGCCGATCGAGCCGGTGAGCGTGGCGGGCAACACGAAGATCTCGTGCGCCGCCGCCGCGACGTAGTACCCCCCGGACGCGCCGATCGGCCCGATCGCGGCCACCACCGGCTTCTGCTCGCGCAGCCGCATCACCGCGCGCCACATGTTGTCCGAGGCGACCGCCGAGCCGCCGCCGGAGTCGATGCGCAGCACCACCGCCGCCGCCCGGTCGTCCGTCCGCAGCCGGTCCAGCGTCTCGACCACCGTCCGGTCGCCGATCATCCGCAGGCCCAGCGGCGGGAAGGTCAGGGTCTTGCCATCGACCAGCGAGCCGTCGATGCGCACCACGGCCACGCCCGGCCGCCGGCCCCACGCGCTCCACGGCTCGCCCGGCGGCGGATCGCCCAGCCGGAGCGGCTCCACCGACGCGTCCACCGCCGCCTCGAACCGCGCCTTCGCCTCGTCGATGTACGCCACCTCGTGGGCCAGGCCCGTCGCCGTCAGCTCGGTCGGCGTGAACGGACCGCGGTCGATCAGGGCCGCCGCGTCCTCCGCGCCCGGCAAGCCGAGATCCGCGGCGAGGTCCGCGGTCAGCGACCCGTAGACGTCGTCGAGGTACGCCCCGAGCGCCTCCTCGTGCTCCGGCGACGGCGCCTCCTCGGTGAACGACTCGGGCGCCGACTTGTAGGCCCCCACACGCACGATCTGCGCCTGGACGCCCAACCGGTCCAGCAGCCGGCGGAAGAACGTCAGGCGCGTCCGGATGCCCGTCAGCCGCGCACCGCCCCCGGGCGTCACGAGCGTCCGGTCGGCGGCCGTGCACAGGTACGCCGCGGCGCCCACCGCGTCGTCGTAGAAGCACCACACCGGCTTGCCGGCCGCCTCGAGCGCCGCCACGGTGCGGCGCAGCTCCTGCACGTCGCCCGTCGATCCCGACCAGCCGTCCAGCACCAGCAGCACCCCCGCCACGTCGTCGTCGCGCTGCAGCGCCTCCGACCAGCGCACCAGTTGCACCCAGTCCCCGTCGGACAGCCCGCCGCTCCAGCGGAACGCCGCGATGCGGTCCGGCCGGTCGACCGCCGGGCGGTCGCTCCCCGAGACCCGCGCGATCACGTCCAGCGCATCCACCGGCCCCCCGTGCTCGAACACCCCCACGCCGCCGCCGAGCACGGCGTACGGGAAGGCGACCTCCACCGCGGTGCCGACCTGCCACTCGGCGAAGCAGGCGCCGTCCCCGCAGCCGTCGACCCGCGCGTCGAAGCGTCCGCGCAGCGTCAGCCCCTCCACCGGGCGCACCGCGACCCCCGCCCCCGTCCACATCCGGCCGCTCGTCTCGCCCGCGCGGAACGACGCTCCGAGCGTCAGCAGGTCGGTGCCGAACGGGCGCACCGAGACGTCCGCCAGATACCGCCGCTCGTAGGCCCACAGGGCCGCCCGGCTGGTGTCCGAGCGCGGCTCGAGCAGGTCGGAGGCGGCGAACGACACTCCGAGCTGGCGCCAGGGCCGGAAGGTGATCCCGGCGTCCAGGGTGTTCCAGCCGTCGAGGGCCGCGTCGCTGTCCGAGACGTAGCCGCGGTACAGGAGGCCGACCGACACCGGCGCCATCCGCAGCGCGAAGCCCAGCGTGAACATGCCCCACATCCGGTCCTCGGCGTCCGCGTCGTCGTAGTCGAACGAGTCGGCCGGATAGCCGACGCCGAACCCCGCGGCCAGCGTCAGCGGTCCGAACACCGGCAGCGCCGCCAGCAGCGCGTCCCCCTGGTTCCCGGCGCCCAGTCGCGTGTCGCCGAACTGCTGGCGGTGCAGGTACGTCACCTGCCAGGTCGGTGCATCGCCGAGCAGGGCCGGATTCCACAGGACGCTCTCCGCGCCCTCGTACTCGCCCTCCACCGGCGCGGGCGGGGCCGGCACGCGCAGTTCCACCTGCGCCGCCGCCGCGCACGGCAGTGCCAGCGACCCCACGACGAACAGCCATCCCGAATTCCGCATGGTGCGGAACTTAGCGCATTCGCCCGCCGCCCGGTAGTCGTCCGGCGCGGCGCCCGCCCCCACCGGCGTTTGCTGCGGCGCGGACCGCCTGCTACCGTCCCCCGCCGTG
>CAZMRP010000153.1:0-9128 GCA_964568275.1 uncultured Myxococcales bacterium | reverse complement strand
CACGCCGATGCACGACTACTTCAAGGACTGCCGGCCGTTCGACCCGCAGTCCAAGTTCATCGCGCCGTCGTGGTTCGTGCTGGCCAAGAGCTTCCAGGGGCGCTACGCCCGGGAGTTCGACGACCAGAACATCGAGTGGGCGATCTCGGCCTACCGGCGGGTGGTCGAGCTCGGTCCGCGCAACAACCCGTACTACGCCTTCGCCCTGGCCGAGATCGGCCACGCGCTGTCCGGCCTCAACCGCTACGACGACTCGATGGAGCCCTACCGGCTGTTCCTGCAGAAGCTGCACGCCGGCGAGTTCAGCGACTACCAATCCAAGGCCGAGGGCCAGAAGTTCAACGTGCTGATCGGCATCGCGACCAACGTCATCTACGACTACTGGAACGGGCCCCGGGCCACCGCCGAGCCGGCCCAGCGCGTCGCCGACCCCGGCCTCGTGCCGCAGGACGCCGAGTGGTTCAAGGAGTTGATGGAGACGCTGGTCAACGAGTGTTGCGAGGAGGACAAGTGCGACACCTGGCAGAAGAAGGCCGGGGTGTACCGCCTGTTCATCCAGCGCTTCCCGCTGCACCCCAAGGTGCCGCAGATGCTCCGCAAGCTCGTCGACCTGTACCGCCAGAACACCGGGGAGGCCGATCAGTCCTCCCGGCAGGGGATGATGGAGGCGATCGAGTGCCTGGCGCTGTTCCGCCAGAGCGGCGGCACGGGCACCGGCGCGGTCGTCGTGGCCCCCGCCGCCGGCGGCGGGGCCAACGCGCTGTGCCCGGATCCGACGGTCGGCCAGCGCTGGTGGGACGAGAACCGCGACAACCCCGAGCTGCTGCAGGAGGCGGAGGAGCAGGCGGAAGGGGCGCTCCAGGACGCCGCCGGGCAGTACCACGCCGCCGCGGACACGCACCAGGCCAACTGCGACGCCGGCCAGACGGACAGCTGCACGTTGGCGTCCCGGATGTACGAGCTGGCGATCGAGGCCTACGGACAGCTGCTGCGCGAGTACCCCTCGTCCGCCTACACCTACGACAACATGTTCAACCTCGCCAACTGCCTGTATGTCGTCGGCAACACCGACGCCGCGCTGCGCCAGTACGAGACGGTCGAGAACTCGACGCTGTCCACCGGCCACCAGCGCGATGCGCTGTACAACCAGATCGTCATCCTCGGCAACCTGTACGTCGCCGCCGGCGAGGGGCTGATCCCCGACGAGCCGCCGTCCCACGAGGAGGGTGCCGGGGACGACCTGCGGCGCGTGCCGGACCCCGTGCCGATCCCTGCGATCGTCGCGCAGTGGCAGGCGACGATGGCCCGCTGGATCCAGCGCTACCCCGACGACCCGGCCACGCTCGGCTATCGCCGGCGCATCGCCTCCCAGATGTTCTTCCTCTCGCACTGGGACGAGGCGAAGGCGATGTACGAGGTGCTGTTCAACGAGTACTGCGGCAACGCGGCGCACACCGATCTGGCCATCGAGTCGTGGCAGATTCTCGACACCCTGGCGCGCTACGCCGGGGACCGCGAGCGGATCGACCAGCTCCGCCAGGCCGCCGAGAGCGGCGAGTGCTTCCGCGCCAGCGACGCCGGCCGGGAGATCGTCGAGGGGATCCAGGTCGCGCGGATCGGCGAGCAGTTCGCCACCGCGTCCGATCGGTTCGAGCAGGCGGCGGCGAGCAACGACCCGGAGGCCTATCGCCAGGCCGCCCGGATGCTGCTCGAGGTCGTCAACCAGCACCCCGACAACCCCGACTCGCCCGCCGCGATCCGGATGGCCGCCGTGGCCTACGGCCGCGCGCGCGAGCCGGTCCTGGCGGTCGAGACCTGGAACCGCCTGATCCAGCACTGCTCGCCGCCGAGCCAGTACGTCGACAACTGCGACAGCGCGCGTGCCGACCCGAGCAACCGCGTGCGGCTCCCGGAGGCCTACTTCTACGTGGCGATCAACGCCATGCAGACCTTCGACCTCGACGAGGCCGCCCGGAACTTCCAGGCGCTCGAGCGCTCCGCCGGCACCGTGACGCGCGGCACCACCCTGCGGCCGGTGCAGGAATGTCTGGCCGACCAGCGGCGGCCGTGCACCGACGCCGAGTACACCGCCGAGGCGGTGCGGGCCACGGCCGAGATCCGGCGGCTCCAGGGCAACTGGAGCGAGGCGGCCCGGCTGACGGAGCGCATCGTCGACCAGGGGTTCACCCGCTCGAGCGACGAGGCCGTCCGGATGCGGCTGGCGGCGGTCGAGTACTACCAGCAGGGCTCGGCCTGGAGCGAGATGCGGCGTGCCGCCGACTCCTACCTGCGGCTGTACGAGAACGACTCGGCGCGCCGCTTCGAGGTGCTGCAGATCCGCTGGTGGCTGTACAAGGACGCCCAGCGGCAGCGCGACCAGCGGTCGCTGGCCCAGGCCTTGACCCGGCTCGAGAGCGCCTACAACCGGCTCAGCGCCGCGGAGAAGACGGTGGCCGGCGCCCGGTTGACGGCCTCCCAGGCCCAGCTCGTGATCGAGACCCAGGAGCTGCTCGGCGGACCGCGCTTCGAGGCGCTCGCCTCCAAGTTCCGCGAGTACGACCGCTACGAGTTCTCGACGCGCAATCTGCGCACCCTGGGCGACGACATCGCGACCTTCAAGGACAACCTCGTGCGGCTGGCCAAGGAGCTGACCGCCGGCTACCTGTCGATCATCCGCGACTACCCGGTCTCGCCGACCTGGGGGGTGGCGTCCCGCTACCGCATCTCCTACGTCTGGAATCGCCTGGTCCTGCGCCTCGCGACGCTCGAGCAGCGCCTCCAGCCCGCATGGCTCGATATCCCGATTCGTGACGGCACGTTGCGCGACCTGCTGGACGAGATCGCCGCGGGCATCCGCGGGGTCGAGGTCGAGAGCGGGATCACGATCGACAACATCATCCGCTGGTACCTGATCGGGGACGGCTCCGCGGCGTCGAAGAACATCATCGGCGCGGTGCCGTACGCCCGGACGACGAGCGCCGCCAATGAGTGGGTCCGTTCGTCCATCGATCTGGTGCGACAGCTGAGCCTTTCGGACGACCCGAGCCAGCTGTTCGCCAACGGCCGCCTGCCCGGCGTCACCGGCCAGGCGTTCGGCGACGGCCTCGACCCCGTCGCGCAGTAGGAGCGATCGATGAGCAAGCTCGAGCGCCCCGCCCTCCGTCCCTCGTACCCGCTGCTCCTGCTCGGTGCGGCGCTGGCCCTGGCGGGCCTCGCGGCCTGCGGCGACGGCGACGACCCGCCCACCACGCCGACGCCCGGCCCCGGCGACGACGGGACGGGGACCGGAACGGGGACGGGGACGGGAACGGGGACGGGGACGGGGACCGGGACCGGGACCGGGACCGGGACGACGCCCGAGTCGCCGCTCGACGCCGGGATCGACGAGGCGTTGGCGGCGGGGGGCGGGACCGCGGTGTCGGCGCCGCGCGAGCTCCTGCCGTTGTCGGCCACCGAGGCGGCGAACTTCCAGCAGGGGGTGGAGGCGTTCGAGTACCGCGGGGACGACTCGGCGGCGCGGGCGGCCTTCGAGGCGGTGTTGGCCTCGAACGCCACGGCCTATCGCGCCGCGTACAACCTCGGCTACCTGGCCGAGCGGCGGGGCGACACGCGCGAGGCGATCCTGAACTACCAGCGGGCGCTGGACGTCAAGCCCGACTATCCCAACGCGTTGCGGGCCCTGTTCCGCCTGCTCGACCGCGCCGGGCGTTCGTCGGAGGCGCTGTCGCAAGTGCAGAGCCGCGCCAACGCTTTTCCGGACAACCAGGAGCTGCAGGGGATCCTGGCCGAGGCGTACATCGCGGCCAACCGCGCCGACGAGGGGATCGTGATTGCGCGGCGGATGCTGCTGACCGACGCCAACAGCCTCGAGGCGTTCCAGATCCTGCTCAAGGCGAGCATCCAGCAGGGTCGCAAGGCGCTGACGCAGGAGCTGCTGACGCGGATCGCCGAGAACCTCGAGCAGTCCGTGCCGTTCGATTCGTGCGCGGGCGGCGGCTCGCCCGAGACCCGGTCGGCCTGCAAGCTCTGGGCGTTCTGCCGGTTCACCAACGGCCGGATGGCGGCCGAGGAGGGGCGCAAGTTCGAGGCGCAGCAGTACTACCAGAACGCGATCGATGCCGATCCGACGTTCGTCGAGGCGCGGGTGCTGGTGGCGGGCTATCAGCTCGACGGCGGGCAGCTCGGGCCGGCGGTCGAGAACCTCGAGGCGGCGCGCCGCATCGCCCCGACGTGGCTGCCGGTGCTGGTCGGGCTGGGCAACGCCTACCGGGGCCGCGGGGACTACGCGGGGGCGATCGTGGTGCTGCGCGAGGCGGAACGGCTGTACCCGTCGGCGCCGGAGGTGCCGATCGCCATCGGGCTCGTGTACTACGACGCCCGGACGCTCAGCTTCGAGGGGCTCGACCGGGCCCGGTCGAACCAGACGGCGCTCGAGCAGTTCCGTCGGGCGCAGGGGCTGCTGGGAGGCAGCGACACCGAGCTGGCCCAGCTGATCGACGCGGCGCAGGCGGACTACGACCTGGCGACGGCGCCCGCGCCGGTGCCGCTCGAGGTACCCGGCGGGACGGGCGACACGGGCGACACGGGCGACGGCTGGGGCGGCGGCTGGGACTCGGGCGGCGGTACGACCGACTCGGGCGGCGGCACGACCGACTCGGGCGGCGGCGGCGACGACTGGGGCGGCGGCGGCTGGTAGACCGGGCGGGGAGGTTGGACATGGGCAGTCGAGGTTGGATGGTTCCGGCGGCGGCGGCCGCGTTGTTTCTGGGGCTGGCGGGGGCGCCGGGGCCGGCACAGGCCCAGGACGCCTCGGGGTGCCGGATGGCGGCCGACGGCACGCTGGAGTGCGGGACGATCGAGATCCACGGGACGTTGCGGAACATCGTGATGGTGTCGTTCAACCGCGAGCCGCTGGGCATCCGGCTCCTGGAGCTGCGCCAGTCGTTCCTGGAGGAGATCCTGCGCAGCGTGGACGGCGAACCCTTCTGAATTTTTTTGTTGATTGCCGCAGAAACGCTCGCTTAGTATACGGGCCACCGTTCGCGGAGGGATCTCGGGCACGGGGTGGTCGCGACGGGTAGCAGCGACGGAGCGTTCCGGTCGCGTGTTCGTTCAAGGAGGAAGCGATGGACTACATCAAGAGTGCATTCTCGGGTAACGGCGCCATCTGGATGTGGCTGATCATCCTGCCGTCGGTCGCATCGTTGGCGACGCTGATCGAGCGCGCCATCTTCCTGCTCTTCCGGTTCAACATCAACGCGGCGCAGTTCTGGGCGCAGATCCAGAAGCTCGTGATGGCCAACAACATCGACCGCGCGATCAAGCTCTGCAACGCCGCCCCGAACGCCGCGCTCCCGCGGGTGCTCAAGGCGGGCCTGATGCGGGCCAACAAGGGCGAGGTCGAAATCTCCAACGCCATCGAGGAGGCGTCCCTCGAGGTCGTCCCGATGGTCACCAAGCGGACCCCGATGCTTCCGCCCATCGCGTCCATCGCCACGCTGATGGGGCTGCTCGGAACGATCATCGGCCTGATCCAGGCGTTCGGCGCCAGCCAGGTCGCCAGCCAGGAAGAGCGCTCGACCCTGCTGATGCAGGGTATCGCCGTCGCCATGAACACGACCGCGTTCGGGCTGATCGTCGCCATCCCGACGCTGGCCGGGTTCCTGGTCCTCTCCGGGGTCACCAAGAAGATCCTGGAGGAGATCGATCAGTACTCGGTCAAGCTCGAGAACCTGCTCGTGGCGCGTGCGCGCGGGCAGCTCGGCACGGGCGCCCAGTAGTCCGGGCGCGCGGCGACGGTGTGCGCGGCCGGCGAGTCGCGCGCGCCGCCGGCTTCGTGGACGACTGACGGTCCTTCCGCAACCGGGCCCGGCCCGGCGCGGCGGCCGTCGCGGAGGAAGCCGAGATGGCGAAGAAGAAGTCGGATACGGGCAAGTTCGAGGATCCGGACCTGATCACGATCATGAACTTGATCTGCGTGCTCATCCCGCTGGTGCTCTGGACGACCACCTGGGTCACCTTCGGCCAGATCACCGTCCTGCGGGGCGCCGAGGGCGGCCAGTCCAAGGGACGGCAGTCCGACGAGCAGTAGAAGCTCCGGCTCGTGGCCATCGTCACCAAGGGGTCGCTCACGCTGATGGCGGGCCGCGACGTCTCCAACGAGGTCATGCCCGAGGACGCCGCGACCGGGACCAAGGGGCGCATCGACCTGCCCCATCGCTCCCTGTCCATCGCCGACATCCAGAAGGAGCGGCAGTCGTGCCAGCCGCCGGCCGACCCGAAGGCCTTCAACGAGTGCGGCTACTGGGCCTACCTCGAGAAGTTCGTCAAGATCTGCTTCGAGAACCCCCAGGGTCAGGTCAAGGTGCCGGATCTCAAGGCCTTCAACGTGAATCTGGCGTTGATCAAGGACCGGGCGATCCAGATGTTCGGGGACCGGCTCGACGACAAGGACCAGATCAACATCAAGTCGGAAGACGATATCCCGTACTGTCAACTTGTCGGGATCATGGACTTTTCCAGACTTCGCGCCTTCGACCTGGACTGGACCACCGACGAGGAGTTCAAGGCGGGATTCGACGAGGCGATCAAGAAGGGCATCCAGGACCCGTTCCTCGACCCCAAGAGCTGGAACGACGCGATGCAGCGCGAACTCCTGTTCCCGGTGGTCGGGTTCGTCAACTGAGTTCGGGCGGCGCCCGGGAACTTTCCCGGACGCCGTTTGACCAAGGGACTCGCCGCAGTCCCGGGACGGGGTGGCGGCGGGTGGCCTGGCAGAGAAGGACGGGAGAGCGATGAGCTACCAGGACCAGCCCCAGATGCCGATCGCCGACCAAGGCCCGGCGCTCGACCCGCGCTACGTCGAGAAGAAGGCCGCCCGACGCAAGAAGCAGCGTGCCAGCGACGAAGGCGGCCTCGCCATCACCTCGCTGATGGACGCCCTCACGATCATCCTCTGCTTCCTCCTCAGCACGTACGCCAACGAGCCGATCTCGATCCAGCAGAACGAGAAGATGCGCGTGGCGTTCTCGGTCACGAAGAACCCGATCCAGGGCGCGGCGAAGGTCGAGATCCAGGCCGACGCGATCTACTGCAACCAGCAGCGCTCCGCCCTGCTCCGCGAGGAGAACGGCGTTCGCACCGTGGACGAGAAAGCGAAGGCCGGCGGCAAAGCTTCCTACCTGATCGAGGATCTAAAGGCCCAGCTGGAGGCGTACAAGCAGCAGTTGACCGAGATCGAGAAGCGCGGCGGCCGCAAGTACACCACCAAGGATTGGTTGCTGGTGGTCGCCGACATCCAGACGCCGGTGCGTATCGTGAAGGAGGTGCTGTACACGGCCAAGGAGGCGGGCTACGAGCGGTACATGTTCGCGGTGATCCGGACCGTCACCGGGCAATAGCGCCCGGTGTGCCGGCCGATCGCCCGAACCCGCCGACCGTCGTTCCCCCCGCTCCCGCCGACAGCACCCCGAAGGGGGTCGTGAACCGATGAGCAAGCCGACTCCACAGCCCGTGACCGGAACTCCGATCGCCCCGGGGGTGGCCAAGCGTCCCAAGCCGCTGCGCGTGGTTCGCGGGCCGGACGGCAAGCCGCGCGTGATCCGCCGCGGCATGGCCGCCTTCGCGGCCTTGCAGGCCAACATCCCCAAGGTGCTGCGCATCGGCGTGATCCAGGGCGCGCGCATCATCGAGGAGCGCATCGTCCGCACGCGCGAGACGGTCACGGTCGGCCCGTCCGAGAAGAACCACTTCGTCATCGCCCATCCGAGCCTGTCCGGACGCCACGCCCTGTTCGAGCTGCGTTCCGGCGGTCCCAAGGGCGAGCAGTTCTGGCTGAACTTCACCCCCGAGATGACCGGCCGCGTGGCGTTCCCGCAGGACGCCGGCGGCGTGACGGATCTGGCCGCCCTGCGCTCGTCGCCCAAGGCCCGGCCCGCGTCCCGCGGCCACGCCGCGCCGTTGACCGACGACTGCAAGGGCAAGGTGGTGATCGGCGACACGACGTTGCTGTTCCAGTTCGTCGTGCCGCCGCCGATCCAGCCGCGACCGCAGCTCCCGGCCTCGGTTCGCGGCGGCTGGATCAGCCGCGTCGACCCCGGATTCGTCACCGCCTTCGCCGTGGCGACATTGCTCCACATCGGCCTGATGTGCGGCGCGATGATCCCCAACTGGCCCAAGCAGACCCTCGAGGACATCCTCGCCTCCGACTTCTCCCCGGTCCAGATGCAGGTCGTCACCGCCGAGGAGCTCAAGGTCGAGGACGACACCGGCGACGAGTCCGACAGCAAGGACGGAGCCGGGGCCGCCGAGGACACGGGGCAGGAGACCGCGGGCGGCGACACGGCGGCCGAGGCGGCGGCGGAGGACGTCAAGCCGGACGACCAGCCGCGAGCGACGGGTCAGGGCCCCGAGCGCGTGACCATCGGCGGCGAGTCGATCACCGAGCGACAGCTCGGCGATCTGCAGGCCAAGATCGAGAACACCCTGTCGCTCGAGAACATCCTCGGCGGCGGCGCCGGCGGCCCCGACATGGGTCTCTCCGAGTTCGGCGGCAGCGGCGGCTCGGTCACCGGGCTGCAGGACGCCCTGGCCGGCACCGTCGGCACCAGCGACGGCGGCGGGGGCGGCACGGGCGGCTACACCACGCTGGCCGGCAACCTGGTCGACGGACCCGCGGTCGGCACGGTCGGCGGCGGCGGCGGCACCCAGCCCACCGGACCGGCGGTCGTGCCCAATCGGGTCGAGGCCACCAAGGTCGAGACGAAGGAGATCAAGCGCGGCACGGTGCGGACCGCCGGCGGCGCGCCCGCGGGCGGCACGGGGCGCATGAGCGGCGACGTCTTCCGCACCACGCTCGGACGCAAGCGCAGCGCCATCGAGTCCTGCTACAACAACGCGCTCGTCCGCGACCCCACGCTGGCCGGCGACCTGACGTTCCTGATCGTCATCAACCAGCAGGGCAGCGTGAGCGTCGAAGTCGAGCGCAACGCCGCGGCGCTCGACGCCGCCGGCGTCACCAGCTGCATCGGCGGCAAGCTGCGCACGATGAACTTCTCCTCGAGCCCGCCCCAGGGCGGCGACTTCCGCGTCCGCCTCCCCGTCAGCTTCATTGCCCCCTAGGCTCGGCT
>CAZMRP010000152.1:0-9140 GCA_964568275.1 uncultured Myxococcales bacterium | reverse complement strand
CGAAGGCCGACCTCGCCCGCCCGCCGGGACTGCCGCGCTGGACGCCGCCGGTGGACCTGGAGCAGGCGGCCCGCGCGCTCCGCGAGGGTACGGTCCGGGTAGCCCGCGACCCGCTGCCGCGGCCGGTGGTGGGCGAGCGGCGGTCGTTCCAGCTCTCCAACGCGGCGGGGCACCCGCAGACGATCGAGGCCGAGTGCATCGCGCTGGGGGACGCGATCGCGGCCTGGATGGACCGCACGACGGCGGGCGGCGAGGACCCGCCGGCCGGGACCCTGGCCGACGTGATGACGGGCTTCGACGAGATCGTGCTGCCGCGACACCGGATCTTCTTCGGCGAGGAGCCGGACGCCTGCGGGGACGGCGTGATCAACCTGCTGTGGAGCCCGCTCGTCGCCGACGTCGGGGCGATGGCCTACTTCTCGCCGTGCGACACGTTCGACTCGAGCGCCCTGCCGCTGGGCTGCGAGGCCTCCAACGAGCAGGAGATCCTGTACGCCACGCCGCCGTCGATGCTGCCGACCTACATGGCCAGCGCCAGCGCGATCCTGGACCTGCTGGCGCACGAGTCCCAACACCTGATCTACTTCCACCGCAAGGTGGTCCTCGGGGGCGCGATCGGCAACGAGAACGCGTACATCCTCGAGGGCTGGGCGGAGCTGGGGGAGGACCTCAGCGGCTACGGCACGGCCCTGTTCTTCATCGCCCAGGAGGGGCTGGAGAACACCCACCGGGTCGGGGCCTACGAGTTCCTGCGCTCCGGCGGGAGCTACGTGACGAGCCGCGACGGGCTGTTGCGGGGCGTCTCCTACCTGTGGACCCGCTACCTGTTCGACCGGATGGGCGGCGAGCGGGCCGAAGCCGACGGCTCGATCACCGACCTGGGAGGCGTGGCCTGGTCCCGCGCGATCGTCGACCTCGGCCAGGAGGGGGTCCAGGCCATCGAGCTGACGTGCGAGCAGCCGATCGAGGAGCTGATCTTCGACTGGTGGACGGCGCTGTTCCTGACCGGGCGGACCGGCGCGGACGGCGCACCGCTGCCGGTGGAGCCCCGCTTCACCTACCTGCCGCAGTACGACGACCCGCTGACGGGCGCGCCGCGCGGGTTCGACCCCTACGCCGACTTCCGCGGCATGTTCTCGCTCGAAGGTCCGGTGGTCGTGACGCCGGCGTCGGCCGACGGCGCGATCCCCGCCACCGGCAGCGAGCTGGTGCTGCTGGAGCCCGACGGCACCGCGCCGACGGTGTCGGTGCGGGTCACGGCGGAGGAGGGAGCCGAGCTGCGGGTGCGGGTGGTGCGGCTGCGCTAGCGCTTGGAGTACTGGAAGCGCTTGCGGGCGCCCGGCTGGCCGTACTTCTTGCGCTCCTTCTTCCGCGCGTCGCGGGTGAGCAGTCCGGCCTTCTTGATCACGCCGCGGCGCTTCTGGTCGGCGAGGACCAGCGCCTTGGCGATGCCGTGGCGGATGGCCTGGGCCTGGCCGGTGAGCCCGCCGCCGCAGACGTTGACGATCACGTCGTAGGCGGTCTCGGCCTCGGCCAGGGTCAGCGGCCGTCGCAGCACGTTGCGCAGCAGCTCGCGCGGGAAGTACTCGTCGAGCGTCCGCTCGTTGATCGTGATCGTCCCGGTGCCGGGCGTCAGCCTGACGCGGGCGACGGCGCACTTGCGCTTGCCGGTGGCCGTCCAACGCTGGGTCTCGGTCGCCATGGCGCTTGTTGCTCCTCTCACAGGTGCGCGGGCAGCGGCACGGGCTGTTGCGCCTTGTGCGGGTGTTCGGGTCCGACATACAGCTTGAGCTTGAGCAGCATCTTCCGGCCGAGCGTCGTGTGGGGCAGCATGCCGCGCACCGCCTCGCGCAGCAGGCGGTCGGGATGCGACTGGCGGATCACGCCGAGGGACCTGGTCCGCAGGCCGCCCGGGTGTCCCGAGTGGCTGCGGTAGGGCTTCTGCTGCTCCTTGCGCCCGGTCACCGCCACGCGGTGGGCATTGGTGACGACGACGAAATCGCCCATGTCCACGTGGGGGGTGAACGTCGCCTTGTGCTTGCCGCGCAGCACCGTGGCGATGCGCGAGGCCAGCCGTCCCAACGTCTGACCGGAGGCATCGACGACGTACCAGCGCCGCTCGATTTCACCCGGCTTGGCCTGGAAACTCTTCATCGGACCACGACTCCTTGCCGGTCCCGGTACCGGCCCGGGACCCGGCGAAACGCGCTTTCTTAGGCCGTTCCGGCCGATCTGTCAATCCCCCCGGGCCGGGCCGGGCTAGACCGCGGCGTCCGCGGTCGCCTCGTCGCCGGTCGGCCCCGGCTCCTGCGCCATGTCCACGCTCGGCTCGTCGGCGGTCATTTCGACCCGGCGGTAGGCCGAGAAACCGGTGCCGGCAGGGATCAGCCGGCCCATGATCACGTTCTCCTTGAGGCCGCGCAAGTCGTCGGTCTTGCCGGCAATTGCCGCCTCGGTGAGCACCTTGGTCGTCTCCTGGAACGAGGAGGCGGCCATGAAGCTCTCGTTGGACAACGAGGCCTTCGTGATCCCCAGCAGCAGCGGCTCGGCCGAGGCCGGCTGCAACCCCTGGGCGATGACCTGGGCGTTGCGCTCCTCGAACATCCACTTCTCCACCCGCTCGTCCACCAGGAAGTTGGTGTCGCCCGGGTCCTTGACCTGGACGCGCCGCAGCATCTGCCGGATCACCACCTCGATGTGCTTGTCGTTGATCGGCACGCCCTGGTGCCGGTACACGGTCTGGATCTCGTCGAGCAGGTAGCGCGCCAGGTCGCGTTCGCCGCGCACGCGCAGGATGTCCTGGGGGTCCTGCGGCCCCTCCATCAGCGCCTCGCCGGCCTTCACGAACTGGCCGTCGGTGACGATCACGTGCTTGCCCTTCGGGATCTGTACCTCCGACGAATCGCCGATCTGCGGCTCGATCTCGATCACGCGCTTGCCGCGGCGGTCGGGGCGGAAGCGGACCAGGCCGTCGATCTCGGAGATCACCGCGGGCTCCTTGGGCTTGCGCGCCTCGAACAGCTCGGACACCCGCGGCAGGCCGCCGGTGATGTCCTTGGTCTTGGCCGCCTCGCGCGGGATCTTGGCGATCACCGTGCCGGCGTCCACGTGCTGGCCCTCTTCGACCCCGAGGATCGCCCCGATCGGCATGAAGTACCGGGCGTCGTTGCCGTCCGGGAGCTTCTTGGTCGCGCCCCAGCCGGTGGCGCCGTCGCTGCGCCCGCCGCGCTTGCGCTCGTCGGGGCAGGTCTCCTTGACCGAGACGCGCGGCCGCAGGCTGGGGTCGCGCGACTCGATGATCACCTTGCTCGCCTTCTCGCCCGCCTCCTTGCGCTCCTCGAAGGTCACCGTCTCCTCGAGGTCGCCGAACTTCACCCAGCCGTCCGTGTGCGTCAGGATCGGCAGCGCGTAGCCGTCCCACTCGGCCAGCAGCGTCCCCCGCTCGACGACCTGCCCTTCGTCGACGTAGATCGTCGCGCCCTGCTGGACGGCGTACTTGTGCTCGTGCCCGTCCTCCTCCTTGACGTACATCGTGCCGGTGCGGTTCATCATCACGCGGCTGCCGTCCGAACGCTTGACGATCGTCAGCCGCTCGAAGCGCACCTGGCCCTTCTCGTTGGCCCGCGCCTGCTGCTGGCCGGCGGCGGACCGGGAGGCGACGCCGCCGATGTGGAAGGTCCGCATCGTCAGCTGCGTGCCCGGCTCGCCGATCGACTGCGCGGCGATGACGCCCACCGACTCGCCGATGCAGACCAGGTGGCCGCGCGCCAGGTCGCGTCCGTAGCACATCGCGCACACGCCGCGCTTGGTCTGGCAGGTCAACACCGAGCGCAGCTTGACGATCTCGCGGGTCTCCTCGATCGCCTTCGCGGCCTCCTCGTCGATCTGGTGGTCGGCCGGAACGATCAGCCGC
This sequence comes from uncultured Myxococcales bacterium, assembly GCA_964568275.1. Lineage (GTDB taxonomy): Bacteria > Myxococcota_A > Polyangia > DRWM01 > JAAZOP01 > JAAZOP01. Next base: position 5,227 of record CAZMRP010000152.1, on the reverse strand, counting down.
ATCGTCAGCGGGTCGTAGACATCCTCCGCCGCCACGCGCCCCAGCACGCGCTCGCGCAGCGGAATCTGCTCCTTGCCGGTCTCGTCGATCAGCTTGCGGACCTCGATCCCCTCCAGCGTGCCGCAGTCGATCTCGGTGATCACGGCGTCCTGGGTGACGTCCACCAGCTTGCGGGTCAGGTAGCCCGAGTTGGCCGTCTTGAGCGCGGTGTCGGCGAGGCCCTTGCGGGCGCCGTGGGTCGAGATGAAGTACTGCAGCGCCGACAGCCCCTCGCGGAAGTTGGCCGTGATCGGCGTCTGGATGATCTCGCCCGAGGGCTTGGCCATCAGGCCGCGCATTCCCGCCAGCTGCTTGACCTGGTCCTTGTTGCCGCGGGCGCCCGAGTTCATCATCATCCACAACGGATTGAACGAGCGGACGGTGCGCTTGTCGCCGGACTTCGAGTCGAGCACGTCCTCGAACTGGATCCCGGCGATCATCTTCTCCATCACCTGGTCCGTGATGCGCGACCAGGTGTCGACGACCTTGTTGTACAGCTCGCCGGACGTGATCCGGTTCTCCTCGTGATCCCTGGTGAAGCGGTCGACCTCGCCCTGGGCCGCGTCGATCAGGTGCCGCTTCTCCACGGGGATGCGGATGTCGTCGATGCAGATCGACATCCCCGACTGGGTCGCGTAGCGGAACCCCAGCGTCCGGACCCGGTCGGCCAGGATGACGGTGGTCTTGTTCCCGCACTTGCGGTAGCACTCGTCGATCAGCCGCGACAGGTCGCCCTTGCTCATCACCTTGTTCACGAGGTCGAAGCTCAGGTCCTTGGGCACGACCTCCCAGAGCAGGATGCGGCCGACGGTGGTCAGCACCAGCTTGCCGTCCATCCGCACCTTGGCCGCGGCGTGCAGGTCGACCTCGCCGGCGTCGTAGGCCGCGCGGACCTCCTCCGGCGAGCCGAACACGCCGATGAAGTCGCCGCGCGCCTCGGAGCCCGGCCGGTACTCGCCCTTGACGAACGGGCGCTGGACGGTGAGGTAGTAGATCCCGAGCACCATGTCCTGGGTCGGGTTGATGATCGGATTGCCGTGGGCCGGGCTGAGGATGTTGTTGGTCGACATCATCAGCACGCGCGCTTCCATCTGCGCCTCGACCGACAACGGCACGTGCACGGCCATCTGGTCGCCGTCGAAGTCGGCGTTGAACGCCTGGCAGACCAGCGGGTGGAGCTGGATCGCCTTGCCCTCCACCAGCACCGGCTCGAAGGCCTGGATCCCCAGGCGGTGCAGGGTCGGGGCGCGGTTGAGCATGATCGGGTGCTCGGTGATCACCTCTTCCAGGATGTCCCAGACCTCGGGCGACTCCTTCTCGACCTTCTTCTTGGCGGCCTTGATCGTGTTGACGATCCCGCGCTCCTCGAGCTTGTTGTAGATGAACGGCTTGAACAGCTCGACCGCCATCTGCTTCGGCAGCCCGCACTCGTGCAGCTTGAGCTCCGGGCCGACGACGATGACCGAGCGGCCGGAGTAGTCGACGCGCTTGCCGAGCAGGTTCTGGCGGAAGCGGCCCTGCTTGCCCTTGAGCATGTCGGCGAGCGACTTCAGCGGCCGCTTGTTGGCGCCGGTGATGACGCGGCCGCGGCGGCCGTTGTCGAACAGCGCGTCGACGGCCTCCTGCAGCATCCGCTTCTCGTTGTTGACGATGATCTCCGGCGCGCCGAGGTCGAGCAGGCGCTTGAGGCGGTTGTTGCGGTTGATGACGCGGCGGTAGAGGTCGTTCAGGTCCGAGGTCGCGAACCGGCCGCCGTCGAGCGGCACCAGCGGGCGCAGCTCGGGCGGCAGCACCGGCAGCACCTCGAGGATCATCCACTCGGGCTTGATGCCGGACTTGTGGAACGCCTCGAGCACCTTGAGGCGCTTCGCGATCTTCTTGATCTTGGTGTCCGAGCCGGTCGACTCGAGCTCCTTGCGCAGCTTGTCGACCTCGTGGTTCACGTCGAGGCTCTTGAGCAGCTCGCGGATGCCCTCCGCGCCCATCGACGCCTGGAAGTCGTCGCCGTGCTGCTCGAGCTTCGCGAGGTAGTCGTCTTCGGTCAGGAGCTGGCCGCGGTTGAGCGGCGTGAGCCCCGGGTCGGTCACGACGAACGCCTCGAAGTACAGGACGCGCTCGATGTCGCGCAGCGTCATGTCGAGCACCATGCCCATGCGCGAGGGCAGGCTCTTCAGGAACCAGATGTGCGCGACCGGGCTCGCGAGCTCGATGTGGCCCATGCGCTCGCGGCGCACCTTGGCGAGCGTCACCTCGACGCCGCACTTCTCGCAGATCACGCCGCGGTGCTTCAGGCGCTTGTACTTGCCGCACAGGCACTCGTAGTCCTTGACCGGCCCGAAGATCTTCGCGCAGAACAGGCCGTCGCGCTCGGGCTTGAACGTCCGGTAGTTGATCGTCTCCGGCTTCTTGACCTCGCCGTGCGACCACTCGCGGATCCGCTCGGGAGAGGCCAGCGAGATGCGGATCCCCGAGAAGGCACGGGGGCTCTTCGGTCGCTCGAAGAAGTTGCTGAACAAGTCTCTCACGGCGCCACCTCCTTGTCGGTTCCGGGCCGGGGGCCCCGGGTCACGCGACCGCCGGACTGCCGCCGGTCGGCGACGCCGCCGCGGCCTGGGCGCTCTCGTCCTCGAGCAGCTCGAAATTCAGGCACAGGCTCTGCAGCTCGCGCACCAGCACGTTGAACGACTCCGGCACGCCGGCCTCGAGCAGCTGGTCGCCGCGGACGATCGACTCGTACATCCGCGTGCGGCCCGCCGTGTCGTCGCTCTTGACCGTCAGGAACTCCTGCAGCGCGTGGGCCGCACCGTAGGCCTCCATCGCCCAGACCTCCATCTCGCCCAGGCGCTGGCCGCCGAACTGCGCCTTGCCGCCCAGCGGCTGCTGGGTCACCAGCGAGTAGGGTCCGATCGACCGGGCGTGGATCTTCTCGTCGACCAGGTGGTGCAGCTTCATCACGTAGTGGTAGCCGACGGTGATGTGGGAATCGAACGGCTCGCCGGTGCGGCCGTCGAACAGCAGCGTCTGGCCGGACTCGTTGAAGCCCGCGAGCTTGAGCAGATCGCGGATCTCCTCTTCGCTCGCGCCGTCGAACACCGGGCATTCCACGTGGATCCCGCCGCGCAGCGCGCGCGCGAACAGCACCAGCGACGCGTCGTCCAGCGCCTCGATCCGCTCCCGCGTCTCCGGATCGGCGGCGAAGACCTTCTTGAGCAGCGGCCGGACGGCGGCGGGGTTGCCGCCGGAGACGTCCGCCGCCTCGGCGACCTGGCGCCCGAGGCGGGCGGCGGCCCAGCCGAGGTGGGTTTCGATGATCTGGCCCACGTTCATGCGGGAGGGGACGCCCAGCGGGTTGAGCACCATGTCGACCGGGGCGCCGTCCGTCAGGTACGGCATGTCCTCGACCGGCACGATGCGGCTGATCACGCCCTTGTTGCCGTGGCGGCCGGCGAGCTTGTCGCCGACGGCGACCTTGCGCTTGATCGCCACGTAGACCTTGACGGTCTTGTTGACGCCCGGCGGCAGGTCGTCGCCCCGCGTCAGCTTCTCGATCCGCTCCTCGAAGTAGCCGTTGATCGAATGCTCCTGGTCGGCCACGCGGTCCTTGATCGCGGCGATCTTGGAGCCGACGTGGTCGTCCTGGACCACGATCTCCGACCAGTAGCGCCGCGGCACCGACTCCAGGTCGTCCGCGGTGAGCTTCTTGTCCTTCGACAGCAGCGTCTTGCCCTTGTCGTCGATCAGCCGGGCCGCCGTGTGCTGCCCGTGGAGCAGCCGGCGGATCTCCTTCAGCGCCGACTCGCGGATGATCGCGATCTCGTCGTTGCGGTCCTTCTCGAGGCGCGCCCGCTCGGCGTCCTCGATCGACCGCATCCGCTCGTCCTTCTCCATCCCGCGCCGGGAGTAGACGCGGGCGTTGATCACGATGCCCTCCACGCCCGGGGGCACGCGCAGGGAGGTGTCGCGGACGTCGGAGGCCTTCTCGCCGAAGATCGCCCGCAGCAGCTTCTCCTCCGGGGAGAGCTGCGTCTCGCCCTTCGGGGTGATCTTGCCGACCAGGATGTCGCCGTGCCGCACCTCGGCGCCGATGCGCACGATGCCGCTCTCGTCGAGGTTCTTCAGCGCCTCCTCGCCGAGGTTCGGGATGTCGCGGGTGATCTCCTCCTTGCCGAGCTTGGTGTCCCGCGCCACACACTCGAACTCCTCGATGTGGATCGACGTGAATTCGTCCTGCTGCACCAGCCGCTCGGAGATCAGGATCGAGTCTTCGAAGTTGTACCCGGACCAGGGCATGTAGGCCACCAGCACGTTGCGGCCCAGGGCCAGCTCGCCGAGGTCGGTGCTGAAGCCGTCGGCGATCACCTCGCCGACGCGCACGTGGTCGCCCTCCTTGACGATCGGACGCTGGTTGATGCAGGTCGCCTGGTTGGAGCGGCGGAACTTCTCGAGGGTGTAGATGTCGGGGATCTCCGAGCCGTCGCGCTCGGACCGGACGACGATGCGGCTGGCGTCGACGCTCTCGACGATGCCGGCGCGGCGCGCCGTGACCATCACGCCCGAGTCGACCGCGACCTTGCCCTCGAGGCCCGTGCCGACCAGCGGCGCGGCGGCCTTGAGCAGCGGGACGGCCTGGCGCTGCATGTTCGAGCCCATCAGCGCGCGGTTGGCGTCGTCGTGCTCGAGGAACGGGATCAACGCGGCGGCGACGGAGACCAACTGGATCGGCGAGACGTCCATCAGGCCGATCTTCTCGGGCGCCACCATCACGTACTCGCCGTTGAGCCGCGCCGAGACCAGCGGTCCCACCAGCCGGCCGCGCCCGTCGAGCTCGGCGTTGGCCTGGGCGATGTGCTGGTTCTTCTCCTCGTCCGCGTGGTAGAAGCGCACCTCGTCCGTCGCCCGGCCGCCCGCCACGCGGCGGAACGGCGTCTCGACGAAACCGAACTCGTTGACGCGGGCGAAGGTCGACAACGAGGCGATCAGGCCGATGTTCGGACCTTCCGGGGTCTCGATCGGGCAGATCCGGCCGTAGTGCGTGGCATGCACGTCGCGCACCTCGAACCCCGCCCGCTCGCGCGTCAGACCGCCCGGGCCGAGCGCCGACAGGCGCCGCTTGTGCGTGATCTCGGACAGCGGGTTGGTCTGGTCCATGAACTGCGAGAGCTGGCTGGAACCGAAGTACTCCTTGACC
>CAZMRP010000151.1:0-9141 GCA_964568275.1 uncultured Myxococcales bacterium | reverse complement strand
GGCTTCGACGCGATCCTCGACATCGAGTCGCACCTTTGGGGCGCCCGCCGCTCCGTCGTGCGCACGGTCCACGAGCTCCAGGCGACGCTCGCCCGCATCGACCGCATCGTCGCCCGACCGCTCGAGGAGCAGATCGCGGGCGCGGAGGAATGGCCATGAACGACCAGGACGACAGGCGGATCGACGCACTCGCCGCCCCTCTCTCTGGCCGCGCGTGGCGCGCCGTCGCGGCCGTGGAGTTCCTGCTGCTGCTCGTCGGCGGGACGTCCCTCGCGCTCCTGGCCGTGCTGGAGGCGGGGCCCTTCGCGCCCGCCGCGGCCGCGACGGCGCACTCCGGCCACGTCTGGACGTGCCCGATGCACCCGGAGGTGCGCCAGGACCATCCGGGCGACTGCCCGATCTGCGGCATGGCGCTGGTGAAGGAGGAGCCCGGGGCGCAGGACTCCGCGGGCGATCCGGCGGAGGCCGTCCCCGGCACCGCCCCCGTCACCCTGGCGACGTCGGTCCTGCAGAGCGGAAACGTGCGGCTCGCGCCGGCCGTCCGCCGGACGATGGGCGACGAGGTACGAACGGTCGGTCGCGTCGAGGCGGACGAGGCCCGCGTGTCGCACGTCCATTCCCAGGTCACCGGCTGGATCACGGCCCTGCGGGTCGACCAGACGGGCCAGCACGTCGAGCGCGGCGACGTGCTCCTGGAGCTGTTCAGCCGCGACCTGCTCCAGACGCAGCAGGAGCTGCTCGCGGTCGGCGGCCGGACCGGAGGCGCGGCCGGCGCGATCGGCGGGCCCGTCCGGACGCTGGCGGACGCGGCCCGGCAGCGGCTGCTGGTGTTCGGCGTGCCGCCCGACGTGATCGAGGAGGTGCAGCGGGAGGGCCGGCCGCGCGCCACGGTCCCGATCCGCAGTCCGACCGCGGGGTTCGTCCTGGCCAAGGACGCGCTCGCCGGCATGCACGTCGAGCCCGGGCGCGACCTGTTCACGATCGCCGACCTGTCGGGCATCTGGGTCTGGGCGGACCTGTACGAGCAGGACCTGCCCCGGATCCGCGTCGGCGACCGGGCCGAGGTCCGCACCCTGGCACTGGGCGACCGGGTCTTCGCCGGCCGCGTGACGTTCTTCAGCCCGGAGGTCGAGGCGGCGACGCGCACCCTGCGGGTGCGCATCGAGCTGCCGAACGCGGACCTCGCGCTCCGCCCCGGCATGTGGGCCTCGGTGCGTCTGGTCGGCGGCGAGGCCGAGGTGCTGGCGGTGCCCTACGACGCCGTGGTCGACACGGGGCTCGGGGCCCACGTGTTCGTCCGGAGCGGACCGGACACCTTCACGGCGCGGCGGGTCGTCCCCGGGCGGTCGTCGGACGGCTGGACCGAGATCCGCGAAGGGCTCGACGAGGGCGAGGTGGTCGTCGCGACCGGCACCTTCCTCGTCGACTCCGAGAGCCGCATCCGCGCCGGCGGGAGCGGCGGTGCGCACGCCGGGCACGGGGGCGACGGAGAGGCGCCGGCGGCGGAAACCACGGGCAGCTCACACGCCGGGCACGCCGGACATGCCGGGCAGGAAGGGACGTAGACGTTGGCGGACGACTCCTCCAGCCGGGGCCACGGACCGATCGAGAAGGTGATCGCGTGGTCCGCCCACCATCGCACGACGGTGGTGCTGGTCGTGGCGGGGGTCGCCGTCGCCGCGCTGCTGTCGCTCCGGTTCCTGGAGCTGGACGCCATCCCGGATCTCTCCGATACGCAGGTGATCGTGCAAGCCGAGTGGATGGGCCGCTCGCCGGACCTCGTGGAGGACCAGGTCACCTACCCGATCGTATCCGCGCTGGTCGCGATGCCGAAGGCCCGGACGGTGCGCGGGTTCTCGATGTACGGGATGTCGTACGTCTACGTGATCTTCGAGGACGGCACGGAGCTCGACTGGGCCCGCTCGCGGGTGCTCGAGTACCTCTCGCGGATCCAGGGCTCGCTGCCCGAGGGGGTCGTTCCGACGCTCGGACCGGACGCGACCGGCGTGGGCTGGGTGTTCCAGTACGCGCTGGTGGACGGGACCGGGAAGCGGTCGCTGGACGAGATCCGGGCGTTCCAGGACTGGACGCTGCGCTACTGGCTGGAGAGCGTCCCCGGGGTCGCCGAGGTGGCCTCGATCGGCGGGTTCGAGCGGCAGCTCCAGGTGCTGGTGGACCCCGACCGGCTGCGGGGGCGCGGGGTGTCGCTGCAGCAGGTGGTCGAGGCGGCCCGCGACGCGAACGCCGAGGTCGGGGGCCGGGTCGTGGAACGCGGCGGCCGGGAGTACGCGGTGGTCGGCCGGGGCTACGTGCGGAGCCCGGACGACCTGGGGATGTCGGTGGTCGGCTCGGGCGGGAACGGGACGCCGGTGCTGATCAGGGACGTGGCGGAGGCGCGGGCCGGTCCGGAGATGCGGCGTGGCGCGGGCGACCTGGACGGCCGCGGCGAGACGGTCGGCGGCATCGTGGTGATGCGGCACGGCGAGAACGCGCTGGAGGTGATCGAGCGGGTGAAGGCGCGGCTGGCGGAGGTGCAGCCGGGGTTCCCGCCGGGTCTCGAGCTGCGGGTGGTCTACGACCGCTCGGGCGTCATCCTCGACAGCATCGCCACGCTGCAGACGAGCATCCTCGAGGAGATGCTGGTCGTGGCGCTCGCGATCGTGCTGTTCCTGCTCCACTTCCGCAGCGCGCTCGTCCCGGCGCTCACGCTGCCGCTCGCGGCGCTGATCGCCTTCCTGCCGATGGTGCTCCTGGGCATCTCCTCGAACATCATGAGCCTGGGAGGCATCGCGATCGCGATCGGGGCGATGGTCGACGCCTCGATCGTGCTGGTCGAGAACGCCCACAAGCGGCTGGAGCGGGCGCCACCCGGGGCCTCGCGGGTCGCGGTCGTGGCGGAGGCCGCCGCCGAGGTGGGCCGGCCGATCTTCTTCGCGCTGCTGATGGTGACCGTGTCGTTCCTTCCGGTGTTCACGCTGACCGGCCAGGCCGGCCGGCTGTTCGCGCCGCTGGCCTGGACGAAGACGTTCTCGATGTTCTTCGCCGCGGTCCTCGCCGTGACCCTGGCGCCGGCGCTGATGGTCTGGTTCGTCCGCGGCCGGATCCGGCCCGAGCACCGGCACCCGGTGAGCCGGGCGATGATCGCGGTCTACGAGCCGATCATCCACTTCGTCCTGCGCTTCCGCTACGCCGCCGTCCTGGCGGCGCTCGCGGTCGTCGTCGCCACCGTCCCGGTCCTGTCGAAGATCGGCTGGGAGTTCATGCCGCCGCTCGACGAGGGCTCGCTGCTCTACATGCCGACGACGCTGCCGGGCGTCTCCGTCGAGGAGGCCCGCCGCTCGATGGTCGAGCAGAACCGGGTGCTCAAGTCGTTCCCCGAGGTGGCCTCCGTCTACGGCAAGGCCGGACGCTCGACCACCTCCACCGACCCCGCCGGCCTGGACATGATCGAGACGGTCATCCAGCTCGAGCCTCGCGACCGGTGGCGCACGGTGCGCGAGCCGCGCTGGTACTCGTCGTGGATGCCGGAATGGATGCAGCCTCCGTTCGCCTGGCTGTGGCCCGAGGAACGGCCGCTCACCACCGAGGAGCTGAAGTCGGAGATGTACGCGGCGCTCGCGGTGCCCGGCTGGGTCGACTCGCTGTCGCCCCCGATCAAGACCCGCATCGACATGCTGACGACGGGCGTGCGCACGCCGGTCGGCGTGAAGGTCCTCGGCCCGTCGCTGGAGGAGGTCGCCGCGGTCGCCCGGAAGGTCGAGGCGGCGCTGCGGACCGTCCCGGGGACCCTGAGCGTGTTCGCCGACCGCGTCGAGGGCGGCTCGTACATCGATGTCGTGCCCCGCCGGGAGGAGATCGCCCGCTACGGCCTGCGGACGGCCGACGTGCAGAGGGTCGTCGAGACCGCGATCGGCGGGACCGAGGTCGGCACGACGGTCGACGGCCGGCAGCGCGTCTCGATCCTCGTCCGCCTCGCCCGGGACTACCGCTCGGACCCCGACGCCATCGCCCGGATCCCCGTCGATCGCCCGGGCGGACCCCCGGTCCCCCTGGGCCAGCTCGCGGAGATCCGCGTGACGAGCGGGCCTCCGATGATCAAGGACGAGAACGGCTCGCTGGCCGCCTACGTGTACGTGACCCTGGACGAGTCGCGGCGCGACCTCGGCGGCTACGTCGAGGAGGCGAAGTCGGTCGTCTCCGCCGCGGTGGGCCCAGCGCCGGGCGTGCACCTCCAGTGGACGGGGCAGTACGAACTGCTGGAGCAGACGTGGTCGCGGCTGGCCTGGGTCCTTCCCTTGACCGTCGTCCTGGTGATCGTCTTCGTCTACCTCAGCTTCAAGGGCGTGACCCAGACGGTGCTCAAGCTGCTGTCGCTGCCGTTCGCCGCCGTCGGCTCGGTGTGGCTGCTGTACCTGGCCGACTACCGGCTCTCGACGGCGGTGGTCGTCGGCCTGATCGCCCTGATGGGGGTCGGGGCCGAGACCGGCATGGTGATGATCCAGTACATCGACGACGCCTACCTCCGGCGCCGCCGGGCCGGGCGGATGCGGGGCCTGGCGGACATTCTCCAGGCCCACGCCGAGGGCTCGATCCGGCGGGTACGGCCCAAGCTGATGACCGTGGGCACCACGATCGTCGGGCTGGTGCCGCTCCTGTGGTCGCAGGGTACCGGCGCCGACGTGATGAAGCGCATCGCCGCCCCGATGGTCGGCGGGCTCGTCTCCTCGACCGTCCTGACCCTGGTCGTGATCCCCGCCGTGTACACGATCTGGCGCGACCTGGAGCTGCGCAACCTCTGGCGGCGCACCGTCGTCCTGCTGCTCTCGCTGCTCGCCGCCGCCGGTCTGCTGCTGGCCGCGGCCTTCTGGCCCTCGTGGAGGGACGTCGTGCCCGCCCCGTGGGCCGTCTCGAGCGCCGTTGCGGCGCTGCTCGCCGCATTCGGCCTCCTGGTACGCGGCGGGGGGCTCCGTGCCCGCTGGCTCGACGACCCCCTGCGCCTGGAGCAACCCCCGACGACGGCCGAACGTGCGGTCGGGGAGGAAGGAGGGACGCCATGAGGACTCCCCGTCTGTTCGAGGTCGCGGCGCTCGCCGCGACGTTCCTCGTCGCAGGCTCCGCCTGCTCGAAGTCGGAGGCGCCCGCCGCAGGCTCCGCCGCGACCGCCACGGGCTCCGCCGCACCGGCCGCGACCGAGGCGCCGGCCGACGAGGCCGAGGCCTGGTACGTCTGCCCGATGCCCGAGGACGAGTACTGGCAGCACGGGCCCGGCCGCTGCCCGAAGTGCGGAATGCACCTCGAACGCGCCCCGGAGGGCTGGACCCCGCCCGGCCCGCCCGCGGCCGAGTGACGGACCACGCGAGATCCGTCGTGCGACCCGGCCGCGACGGAGGCGTTCCTCCGGCGGCACGAGGCGGTCCTGGCGACCCGCGTCCTGCGCGAGGTCCGCTGCAGGCTCGACGCCGGGATCATGCCCCCCCGCCGGCCGCGCTGACCATCGTAGTCCGTCCTTCGATCACGATCCGTAGGGTGTTCCGAGCTTCCGTCCTCGCCAAGTCGTGAGTCCGTCGCCGGCGCACGGTTCACCCGGGCGGGGCCGGATGGTAGGATGCCCCCCCGGAGGGCGGGCGCGTTCGGGACGCCGCCCGGAAGGAGGAATCGATGTTCCGCAAGATCGCGCACCTCGGGATCGCCGTGAAGGACCTGGACGCCGCCGTCGCCGTCTACCGCGACACGCTGGGGCTCGAGCTGGCGGGGTTCGAGGAGGTGCCGGAGCAGAAGGTCAAGGTGGCGATGTTCCCCGTCGGCGAGAGCCGGCTCGAACTGCTGGCGTCGACCGCGCCGGACGGCCCGATCGCCCGGCACATCGAGAAGAAGGGCGAGGGGATCCAGCACGTGGCGTTCGTGGTGGACGACCTGGAGAAGACGCTGGCGGAGTTCAAGGCGCGCGGCGTGCCGCTGATCGACGAGCGGCCGCGCATCGGCGCCGGCGGGCACCGGATCGCATTCCTCCACCCCAAGGGCACCGGCGGGATCCTCGTCGAGCTGACCGAGTTGCACCGCTAGCCGGGTCCCGCGGGCGCTCTCGCCCTTCGGCTCGCCGCCGCCCCTCGACGGCGCTCCCCTCGACCACGCGCGGGGTCATCGACGGGGCGGGCTCGCTCGGGGCTGCGCGGCGCCCTCGCGCTCGACGCCTCGACGCCTCGACTTCTCGGCTTCCTCGACTGTGCTAGAGTCGCCGGCCGTGGCGGAACACCTGCCGCGCCCGACCCGTTTCGACTACGTCCGTTCGGTGGACGGGAGCCTGCCCGGCCGTCCTCCGGCGCGGGAACGTCGCCTGTCGCGGCTCGAGTTCTGGCTGTCCGTCGCCGGCCCCGCGGTGTTGGTGCTGCTGCTCGGCGCGGCCGCGGCGGGCGTGGTCGAGGGCTCGGTGCTCGCCTGGGTCGGTCTCGGGATCGGGACCACGCTGCTGGGCGTCTCGCTGTGGCGGGAGATCAAGGAGCGCGACTTCCGGGGCGTGTGGCACTGGCTCGCCCTGGGTGCGGCGCCGTTCTTCTGGAACCGCCCGCTGACGCTCGGGGCGGTGTTCGCGCTGCGCCAGCTGCTGATGAGCCTGCGCACGCTGGCGCGCCACCGCCGCGGCCGGCAGTTCATCGACTACCTGTGGACGCACCCGGTGGAGCTGCTGGCCGTCGGCTTCCTGGCGGTGATCCTGTTCGGCACGCTGCTGCTGCTGCTGCCCGCCGCCAGCACCCAGGCCCGCGGCGCGTCGGTGGTCGACGCGCTGTTCACGGCCACCAGCGCCGCCTGTGTCACCGGGCTGACGGTGGTGGACACCGCCACGTTCTTCACCCCCTTCGGCTGGGCGGTGATCGGTGCGCTGATCCAGGTGGGCGGCATCGGCGTGATGGCGCTGTCGACCCTGGCCGCCGTGGTCGCCGGCAAGCACCTCGGCCTGGTCCAGAGCGGCGCCGTCGCCGCGTCGATGGAGACCACCGCCCCGGTGGACGCGGTGCGGATCGTCCGGGTGGTGGTGGTGGGCACGGTGGTCGCCGAGCTGATCGGCGGCCTGATCCTGTTCGAGTCGTTCCGGGGCGACATGGAGTGGCCGCGGGCGCTGGGCTACGCCGCGTTCCACGCGGTGTCCGCCTTCTGCAACGCCGGCTTCGCCCTGTGGACCGACAACCTCGTGGCCTACCAGGGTCACGCGCCGGTGGTGTTGACGGTGTCCTTCCTGGTGATCCTCGGCGGTCTGGGCTTCCTGGTGCTGGCCGAGCTGTGGAGCTGGCTGACCTCGCGCAAGCGCCGCCGCCGCCCGCTGTCGCTCCACGCCCGCCTGGTGCTCGGCACCAGCGCCGTGCTGCTGGTGGCCGGCACGCTGCTGTTCGGGCTGCTCGAGTGGCAGGGGTCGATGGCCGGGCTCAGCATCCCCGAGAAGCTGCTGAACTCGTTCTTCAACTCGGTCACCCCGCGCACCGCCGGCTTCAACACGGTGGTGATGACCGACCTGTCGATGGCCTGGGTCTTCGTACTGATCGTGTTGATGTTCGTCGGCGGGTCGCCGGGCTCCACCGGCGGCGGCATCAAGACCTCCACGGCGGCCACGATCATTTTCGCCGTCCGCGCCTACATGCGCGGCCGCGAGGCGGTGGAGGTGGGCGGCCGGGCGATCCCCGCCGCCACCGTGATCCGCGCCGTGGTGCTGGTGGCGCTGGCCGCCGTCGCCTGCTCGATCGGCTTCTTCCTGCTGGTGCTGACCCAGGACGTGCCGTTCGACAAGCTGTTCTTCGAGACCGTTTCCGCCTTCGGCACCGTCGGCCTGTCGCTCGGCGCCACCGCCGAGGTCGACAACGCCGGCAAGCTGGTGCTGGTCGCCTTGATGTACGTGGGCCGCGTCGGCCCGCTGACCCTGATCCTGCTCCTCGGCTCCAGCGTTCGCGATCCGGTGCGCTACCCCGAGGAGCCGGTGGCGCTGACCTGATTCGGAAGGAGGCCGCAACATGCTCGGCGACGTGGCAGTCATCGGTCTCGGACAGTTCGGCACCCAGCTCGCCCTCAGCCTGGCCGAGGCGGGCGTGCCGGTGCTGGCCATCGACAGCCGGATGGAGCGCGTGGAGACGCTCCGCGCCTCGGTGGCCCGCGTGCTGTGCCTCGACGCGACCGACGAGGAGGCGCTCTCCGCCGCCCGGATCGGCGACGTGGGCGTGGCGATCTGCGCCATCGGGGACGACGTCCAGGCCAGCATCCTCACCGTGGCGCTCGCGCACCAGTTCGGCGTGCCGCGCATCGTGGCGCGCGCCGTCTCCGAGCTGCACGCCCGGATCCTCCGGATGGTCGGCGCCTCCGAAGTGGTCAATCCCTCCCGGGACATCGCGCTGCGGCTCGCCGCCCGGCTGCTCCAGCCGGGCCTGGTCGACCGCGTCCCGATCGCCCCGGGCTACGCCCTCAACGAGATCGAGGCGCCGGTCTGGACGGCCGGACGTACCCTGCTCGAGCTGGACGTCCGCAAGCAGTTCCGGCTGTCGATCCTGGCCGTCAAGCGCGCCGAGAACGGCGTCGAGAAGGTGATCGCCAACCCCGGCGGCGACACCGCCATCGCCCAGGGCGACGTGCTCGTCACCCTCGGCGACGACGACTCGATCCGCCGCTTCCTCGTCGGGCGCTGACGCGGGGGACGCGATGAAGATCCGCACGCGCCTGATGCTGGCCCTCGCGATCCTCGCCGGCCTGATCGCCACCGTGACGATCACCGCCGTGGTCGTCTTCTCCCACCTGGGACGGGCGGTCGCCGTCACGATGGCCGAGAACCTCCGGTCGATCGAGGCCGCCCACGCCATGCGGCAGGCCCTCGACCAGCAGGACCGGGGCTACCTCCTGATCCTCGCCGGCCAGGGCGGCCGCGGCCGCGAGCAGGTCGCCGCCGGCACCGCCGCCTTCCGCGAGCAGCTCGAGATCGCCCGCGACAACGTGACGGTCGCCGACGAGGCCGAGGTCGTCGAGTCGATCGGTACGGCCTACGGCCGGTATCTTGCGGCCGTGCAGCCGTTCCTGATGCCGCCGCCGCCCCCCTTGCCCCCGCCCCCCCCGCCGCCTCCGCCTCCGGCCCCGCCGGCGCCGATCGTGCTTCCGCCCGCCGTGCCGGGG
>CAZMRP010000150.1:0-9154 GCA_964568275.1 uncultured Myxococcales bacterium | reverse complement strand
AACACCTCGGCCAGGGCGCCGCCCACGGCGCCCTCGGCGCCGAGGAGCTCGATCTCCTCGCGGGTCATCCCCAGCGTCAGCAGCAGCACCACGTCCTCCTCGGGCAGGTTCGGGTCGGCGGTGGTGAGCAGCCGCAGGTCGTCGCGACGGCCGGTGGCGGTGAGAATGATCCGCCAGTCGCGCACCTCGGTCTCGGCCACGACGTCGAAGCGCGGGTCGATCTTCCACGGCGAATCGAAGGTCACGACGCCGCGGGTGACGTCGAACACCGAGCGGCGGAAGCGCATCCGGCCGTGGTCGATGACCGCCGCGCCGACCAGGCCGAACAGCTGGTTGGTGCCGACCAGCCGGAACGGCTGGCTGACGTCGTCGATGTGGAACGTGGCCTCGATCAGGTTGTTGCGGATCGCCAGCCCCTCGCCGTGCAGCCGCACGTCGAAGCGCACCACGTCGTCCTCCGGGCGGAAGGTCGGCACGGCGGAGACGGTGGTGCGGCCGAGCGTCGACAACGACACGCCGAGGCGGATCGGGTCGGTGTAGGCCAGCCGGGTGACCCACACGTCGCCGGTGATCAGCGGCCGGAAGTCGGTCCGATCGCCCGCCACGCGCAGCGTGCCGTCCAGGGTCACCGGCAGCGTGTCCGTCAGCTCGGTGGCGACGCCGCCGAAGTCGACGTACAGGTCGTAGCTCGCCGGGCCGAACCGCTCGAGGCCGACGCCGCCGCCGAGGCGGAAGTTGCCCTCGAGGAACCGGCCGCTGCAGCGGTCGATGGTGACCAGCGACGGGGTGAGGGTCAGGTCGGCGGAGACCCCGGTCACGTCGCCCCAGGGGTCGCCGACGGCGAGGCGGCCGTCGAGCAGGTGCACGGTGCCGACGAGCTGGGGATCCTCGAGCGTCCCGGTGACGCGGGCGCCGAACTCCAGCCGTCCGGAGGCCGCGGGCAGGTCGGGGGCGAACAGGGCCAGGACCGTGGCGAGGTCGGCGGTGCCCTGCAGATCGAGGTCCAGGCGGTCGGTGCCGGCGCGGCCGAGCAGCGTGAGGCGCGACCCGGCCGGCGCGCTGAAGCGTGCGCGACGGAACTCCGCCCCGCGTTCGTCGAAGTCCAGCCACACCGGCTCGGTGGCGCGGATGCGCCCCTGCGGCGTCTCCAGCTCGAACCGCCACAGATCGGCCTTGCCGTCGATGCCGAAGGTGCGGCCCAGCTCCGCGACGAAGGCGGTGCGGCCGGACAGCACCAGCCCGTAGTCCTCCAGCCGCGGGTCGTCGACGAACGGCAGCGGCTCCAGCCCGTCGAATTCCGCCTCGACGCCGATGCGCCGCCGGCCGTCGAGGTCGGCACGGGCGGAGAAGCGCAGGTCCCCGACCTCCGCGGTGCCCTCGACGCGCAGCTCGCGGCCCGGGCCGAGGAACACGTCGCCCGCCACCTCGCCCAGCGGCTCCCCGGCCAGCGTCGTTTCGGTCAGCCGCACCGCGAACCGCCCGGTCAGCGCCTCCAGCGTGCCGGCCAGGGTGCCGTTCACGGCGGCCTTGGCCCGCAGGTCGGTGTCGCCGAGCGCGTCGCCGAGGAACTCCTCGAGCGGCAGTGCCTCGCCGCGGAACTCGGCTTCCAGGCGGCCCTTGCGGCTGTACGAGGCGTTGCCCTCGAGCCACCCCCCGGCCCGTTCGAGGCGGAAGCGGGGGATCCGGAACGCTCCGCCGCGCCAGCTGCCCGAGGCGACGACCAGGTCGAGCGGCTCGCCCTCGTAGACCACGCGTCGGGCCCGGCCGTCGAAGGTCACCTCGAAGGCCTCGGTCCACGAGCGGTAGGTCAGCCGGACGTCGGCATCGACGACGCCGTCGAGCATCGCCCAGTCCGCGGGGTCGTCCCGCAGCACCGTCGGGACGTCGCGCACGTGCACGCCGTCGGCCCGGACCTCGGCGGTGGCGGTCCAGCGGCCGGGCTCGAGCCCGCGGAGGTCGAAGGTCAGCGCCAGCACGTCGTAGCGGCTCTCGCCGACGGTCGCGTGGATCTCCGGGAACGAGAGCAGCCCGTCCCGGTAGTGCAGGTTGGCCCGCACGTTGCCGAACGACTTGTCGAGGTAGCGGAAGTCGCGCAGGGTCATCTCGGCCGTGATCGTCAGGTCGTGGATCGGTCCGTCCAGCAGGGTGTGGGCCGGTCCGTCGCCGCCGATCGGGATCTCCAGCAGCTCGCCCAGCTCCCCGGGCCCCAGCGGGTCGCTGACGATGTCGAGCACGAACCACGAGTCGGCGAAGCGGAAGCTGCCGGTGACCGCGTGCCGCGCGTCGCCGATCGCCACGGCCGTCGGGATGATCGTCAGCTGCTCGGAGTCGACCTCGATGCCGCCGACGGCGTGGGCCTTCGGGAAGTCGAGGACCACCAGCTTGTCGTCGAAGCGGAACGAGTCGTCGTAGACGCCGAAGTCGAGGACGTCGGTGTCGGCCTCGGCGCGCAGGAAGAACGGCCGCGAGGTGCCGGTGACGTCGATCGTGCCGTCGAAGGTCTGCACGCACTTGCTGCGCGGCACCCCGAACCGCTCGAGCAGCGGGGCGAACTCGAGCCGCTCCATCCGCACGGTCCCCCGATACGGCAGCTCGGCCGCCGCCAGGTCCAGGGTCCCGTCGACGGTCAGCCGGCCGATGCCGGTATCGAGCCGCAACCCCTCCGCGCGCAGCTCGTCGGTCCCCAGCCGCACCGTGCCGTCGAGGTTGCCGACGTAGCGGCCGGCGACCCGGGCCTCGTCGACGCCGACGAACAGCCGCGAGCGCCAGCGGGCCCGCTCGTCGCCCGCGGGAGCGTCCGCCGGCACGCCGTAGTCCACCTGGCCGGAGACCCGGGCGCGACCGGCCAGCCGGGGCAGCCCGAACGACGCGGGAAGCCGGTCCAGCAGCTCCAGCGGCAGGGTCGTCTGGGCCGACAGGTGGACCTCCGGCCGGTCCCCCCACACCAGCGTCCCCCGGTCGACCTTCAGCTTCACGTCGTCGCCCAGCTCGACGGCCAGTCGCCGGATGCGCAGCTCGGCGGGCGTCGTGCTGACCCGCACCTCGAACCGTTCCAAGGGCCGGACGAAGTCGCCCCAGGCCACGCGACCGCCGGACACCAGCGCCCGCACCTCGAACAGTTCGTTGCGGCTGCCCGTCACGTCGAGGTTCACGCCGCGCAGCTCGGCGGCCACGGTGGGCGAGCCGCTGGTCTCGAAACGCGCGACGACGGCGCCGTCGACGGCGGCGAAGGCCTCGAGCAGCGGGGTCGGCGCGTCGTCGGAGGTCGCCTTGTGGGGCCGGGGCAGGTTGACCAGCCGGCCGTCGCGCACCTTGAGGAACAGCCGCGGCTCGACCAGCGCGATCTCCTCGAAGCGGTAGTTCCCGCGCACCAGCGACCACGGGTCCGGAGTGATCGTCAGCGCCCGCGCCTCGAGGAACGGGCCCTCGATGATGTGCGACACCCGCAGTCCGTAAACCGTGATTGTCAAAGGAAAAAGACGGACCTCGACGCTATCGATCTCCGTCGGAATGCCCCAGGTTTCGTTGAGCTCCTTGAGGATCAGCGACCGGACGTGCCGGCGGGCGGCGGACGAGTTGGCGTAGATCACCGTGGCGGCGATCACCACGGTGACCACGATGAACAGAATCAGGAAGATGCGGCGCACGACCCGCATCATCGGTACACCACCCGCATCATGACTACTCTAGTCCAGCGGGTCGAGAAGTCGAGAAAGTCGAGGATGATCCCCGGGGGCGCGGCGGTTCCGGGGCGGACCTCCCTCCGCACCTCGGGCCTTGACCTCGCCCGCCGCTCGACCGAAACTCGCCGACCGGAGGATGACGATGACCGACGTGGGAACCACCGGGGTCGTGTTTCGGGAGCCGTTGATCTTCGAGCGTTCGCGGCCGGGCCGGGAGGGGCTGCGGTTGCCGGAGGCGGGGGTGTCGGCGGTGGGGGACGACCGGGCGGGGCCCGACATTCCGGCGGCCTGGCGCCGGGCCGTGCCGCCGCGGTTGCCCGAGGTATCCGAGGCCGACGTGGTGCGCCACTTCGTGCGTCTTTCGCAGTGGAACTTCTGCGTCGATTCGGCGATGTACCCGCTCGGGTCGTGCACGATGAAGTACAACCCGAAGGTCAACGAGTGGGCCGCGCGGCTGCCGGGGTTCGCGCGGCTGCACCCGCACACGCCCGCCCACCTGGCGCAGGGGGCGCTCGAGCTGATGTGGGATCTCGAGCGGCGGTTGTGCGAGATCTGCGGGTTCACGCGCATGACGCTCCAGCCCTCCGCGGGGGCCCAGGGCGAGCTGACCGGGATGCTGCTGGTGCGGGCGTACCACGTCGACCACGGCAACCCGCGGAAGAAGGTCCTGATTCCGGACACCGCGCACGGCACCAACCCGGCCTCGTGCACGCTCGCCGGCTACGCCACGGTGCCGGTGCCGTCGGGGCCGGACGGGCTGGTCGACCCCGCGGCGGTGGCGAAGCTGATGGACGCCGACGTGGCGGCGATCATGGTCACGAACCCCAACACGCTGGGGCTGTTCGAGACGCACATCGCCCAGGTCGCGGAGATCGTCCACGGCAAGGGCGGCCTGCTGTACGGCGACGGCGCCAACCTCAACGCGTTGCTCGGCATCGCCCGGCCCGGCGACTTCGGCGTCGACGTGATGCAGCTCAACCTGCACAAGACCTTCTCCACGCCGCACGGCGGCGGCGGTCCCGGCTCCGGCCCGGTGGGCGTCGGCACGAAGCTCGAGCCGTACCTGCCGGTCCCGATCGTCGAACGGAACGCCGACGGCACCTTCCGGCTGGTCGTCGACCGCCCCAAGTCGATCGGCCGGATGCGCTCGTTCTACGGCAATTTCGGCGTGATGGTCCGGGCCTACGCCTACCTGCTGCACCACGGACCGGAGGACCTCAAGCGGATCGCCGAGCTGGCGATCCTCAACGCGAACTACCTGCTGGCGCGGCTGCGCGGGAAGTTCCATGTGGCGCAGGACCGGCACTGCATGCACGAATGCGTGCTGTCGGACCGCGACCTGCACCGGGACACCGGCCTCAGCACGATGGACGTGGCCAAAGGGCTGCTCGACCGCGGCTTCCACCCGCCGACGGTCTACTTCCCGCTGGTGGTCAAGGGCGCGATCATGATCGAGCCGACGGAGACCGAATCGCCGGAGACGCTCGACGAGTTCGTGGCGGCGCTCGAGGACGTTCTCGCGCAGGCGAAGGCGACGCCCGACGAGCTGCACCACGCGCCGCACCACACCCGCATCGGCCGCGCCGACGAGACGCGCGCCGCCCGCACGCCCGTGCTGCGCTACAAGTTCGAGCGGTAGCCCGCGCCCGCCTTGCAGCCCGCGCCCTCCTTGACAGCCGGGACGGGCCGCCGCAGGTTGGCCGCCGGGAGGTGACCGATGCGCGTCGGACTGCTCGGAACGGGACTGCTCGGGACCGCGATGGCGCGCCGGTTGCTGCGGCGCGGCGTGCCGCTCACGGTCTGGAACCGCTCGCGGGACAAGCTGGCGCCGCTGGTCGGCGAGGGGGCCGCCGCCGCCGCGACGCCGGCCGAGCTGCTGGGCGCCGTCGACGTCGCGGTCCTGCTGCTGGCCGATGCGGACGCGATCCGCCGTTCGCTGCTGACCGCGGACGCCCGCGCGGCGCTCGCCGGACGCTCGGTGATTCAGATGGGGACCATCGCGCCGGGCCAGAGCCGGGCGCTGGGCGCCGAGGTCTTCGCGGCGGGCGGCGAGTGGCTCGAGGCCCCGGTGCTCGGCTCCCTGCCCCAGGCGCTGGACGGCTCGCTGGTCGTGATGGTCGGCGGAACCCCGGAGCAGTTCGAGCGCTGGCGCACCCTGTTCGAGCAGTGGGGCCCGGAGCCGTTGCGGGTGGGCGACGTCGGCAGCGCCGCGACGCTCAAGCTGGCGCTCAACCAGCTGATCGCGACGGAGACGGTCGCCTTCTCGCACAGCCTGGCGCTGGTGCGCCGGGCGGGGGTCGACCCCGAGCTGTTCCTGCGGGTCCTGCGGGGCAGCGCGCTCCACGCCCCGACGTTCGACAAGAAACTGCCGCGGATGCTGACCGGCGACTACGGCGACCCGAACTTCCCGACGCGCCACCTGCTGAAGGACGTGGCGTTGTTCGAGGCCGAGGCGGAGCGGCTCGGGGTGCGCGCCCCGGCGCTCGAGGGGGTGCGAGCGACGATTCTCGCGGCGCTCGCCGCCGGTCTCGGCGACGCGGACTACTCGGCCGTCTACGAGGCGGTGGACGCGGAAAGGGGCGCGGGGAACGGGGATGGAGCCGCGGGCTCGGCCGCGGGCGGGGAGACCGGACGAAACCGGGAGGGCCCCTTGCGGCGCTGAGCGGTGTTGCCTATGCTCCGATGGGCGTGGGGCGCGGCTGCGTCGCCTCGCCTGAGGTGCCTGGAATGACCAGCAACCCGGTCGGTCCCGTCCTCGCCGCGCTGCTCGCGGCGGCGCTCGCCGGCGGCTGCGGCGACGACCCCAGCGGTCCGCCGCGGTCGTGCGTCGGCCAGAGCTGCTCGGGCATCGGCACCTGCGTCGAGGAGGTCGGCTACGCGTATTGTGCCTGCCCGGCGGGCCATCATCCGGTCGGCCTGACCTGCGTGCCGAACCACGAGACGATCCCCTGCGACGGGGTGACCTGTTTCGACCGCGGCTGGTGTCGGCTCGACGGCGACGGCCGGCCGACCTGCGAGTGCTTCGCCGGCAACCGGCTCTCGGGCGGCTCGCCGCTGGTCTGCCTGCCCGAGCTCGAGTTTCCCGACGCCGAGGTTTCGACGGACGTGGACGCGGACGAGGACGACGGCGGGGGCGAGGGCGAGGAGGACGGCGACGCGGCGCCGGACGACGCCGACACGGGCGAGGACGGCGAGGCGGGGTGTTTCGGGGAGCTGGGCGGGGCGTGCAACCTAGTGAGCCAGTGCGGCTGCGACACCGGACAGCAGTGCGGGCTGGAGGTGCTGCCGTCACTGACCGAGGCCTGCGGACCGCCCGGCGACCTGGCGGTCGGCACGATCTGCAACATGCTCGCGGACACCTGCCTGCCCCAGGCGGCCTGCCTCCCGCTGCTCGGCCGGCTGGCCTGCGAGCAGGTGTGCTACGAGGATCGCAACTGCAGCACGGGGCCCGGCTGCATCCGCAGCGTCCTGCCGGGCCTGGGCTACGGGATCTGCTCGCCTCCCGCCACGACCTGCGACCCGTTCGGGCCGACCGGCACCGATTGTCCCGCCGACGAGGCGTGCCGGGTGACCCCGGGCCTGGCGCTGTTCACCTACTGCTCGCCCCTCGGCGCGATTCCCGCCGGCAGCTCCTGCGTGAGCGACAACTGCGAGGCCGGGTCCGGCTGCTACGTGTTCGACATGGCGACCCCGACCTGCCGCCGCTACTGCAGCATGGCCGCCCCCGATGCCTGCGGCGCCGGGATCGCCTGCCAGGACCTCCTCGGCAACGGGGTCCTCGGCGTGTGTCCGTAGGGTCCCGCCCATGAAGCTCCAGGCCACCGTCGGGCAGCGCTCCTTCGAGTTTCCCGAGCTGCGCGCGGTGCTGGGCAAGGCCAACGAGCCGAAGTCCGGCGACGTGCTGGCCGGCGTGGCCGCCGAGAACGCGACGGAGCGGGTGGCCGCGCGCCGGGTGCTGGCGGGCCTGACGGTCCGCGACCTGCGGGAACACCCCGCGGTGCCCTACGAGCAGGACGAGGTGACGCGGGTGATCCAGGACGGGCTGGACGCCGCGGTCTACGCCGAGGTCCGCGACTGGAGTCTGGCGCAGCTCCGCGAGCACGTACTGGCCTCGACCACCACCGGCGAGGACCTGCTGCGGCTCGGCCGCGGGCTGACCAGCGAGTGCATCGCCGGCCTGGCCAAACTGATGTCGAACCTCGACCTGGTCGCCGCGGCGGCCAAGATCCGGGTCGTCACGCACAACAACTCCACGGTCGGCCTGCGCGGGCGGCTCTCGGTCCGGCTGCAGCCGAACCACCCCACCGACGATCCCCGCGGCATTCTGGCCTCGACGATGGAGGGGCTGGCCTGGGGCAGCGGCGACGCGCTGATCGGCGTCAATCCGGTCACCGACACCGTCGAGGCCATGCGCCGGGTGCTCGACACGCTGCACGAGTTCACCCGCGTCCACGGCATCCCGACCCAGCACTGCTGCCTGGCCCACGTCACCACCGCGATGGCGGCGCTGCGGGCCGGAGCCCCGGTCGACGTGCTGTTCCAGAGCCTGGCGGGCAGCGAGGTCTCCTGCCGGGCCTTCGGCATCACCGTGGCGATGCTCGACGAGGCCAAGGCGCTGGTCGACGAGCGGGGGACGGCGGCGGGGCCGCACCGGATGTACTTCGAGACCGGCCAGGGCTCGGCGCTCTCCTCCGGCGGCCACCACGGCCACGACCAGCTGACCCTCGAGGCGCGGTGCTACGGCCTGGCGCGGCGCTACCAGCCGTTCCTGGTCAACACCGTGGTCGGCTTCATCGGCCCCGAGTACCTGTACGACGGGCGCCAGGTGACCCGGGCGGGCCTCGAGGACCACTTCATGGGCAAGCTGCACGGCCTGCCGATGGGCTGCGACGCCTGCTACACCAACCACATGGAGGCCGACCAGAACGACCTCGAGAACCTCGCCGTCCTGCTCGCCGCCGCCGGCGTCAACTACTTCATGGGCCTGCCGCTCGGCGACGACGTGATGCTCAACTACCAGTCGACCAGCTTCCACGACAACGCCGCGCTGCGCGAGACGCTGGGGCTGCGACCGACGCCCGAGTTCGAGGCCTGGATGGAGCGGATGGGGCTGCTGAGCCACGGCCGGCTGACCTCCCTCGCCGGCGATGCGCGCGTGTTCCTGGGGGGACGGTAGGCATGGACGAGCGCGAGCTGCGCGAGCTGGTGCGGGCGGTGATCGCGGAGGCGGCGGCCCGGGAGGCCGCCGCGACGACCGCGACCGCCGGCACGGACGGCGGGATTTCCGTTTCGACCGGCTCTGGAACGGGCTCGACATCAGGGGCAAACCCGTCGTCGGCGGCGCGGCGGCGGCGCCACCACCACAGCGCGCCAAGCAGCGCAAGGACGGCAGCGATGCCGCCATAAACCCTCCAGTCGATTCCTTCGTCCTCGACAAATGTTTTCGTTGCAGGCTTGGGAGCGACCTTGGT
>CAZMRP010000149.1:0-9200 GCA_964568275.1 uncultured Myxococcales bacterium | reverse complement strand
TCGACGACCCGGCCGCGCTGCTCGAGGCCGGCCGCGCGCTGCTCGCGCTGGGACCGCGCGCGGTGCTGCTCAAGGGCGGCCACGCGCCGACGCCCGACGTCACCGATCTGCTCGTCACGCGCGACGGGGTGCGACGGTTCACCTCCCCGCGCCTGGCGACCCGCCACACCCACGGCACCGGCTGCACGCTGGCGTCGGCGGTGGCCGTCGGCCTGGCCCAGGGCCTGACGGTCGAGCACGCGGTGGCCCGCGCCCGGTCCTACGTGCTCCAGGCGTTGCGGTCCGCCCCCGGCTACGGCCGCGGCCACGGCCCGCTGGACCACGGCCACACGGTCCGGCCGTTCGACGGGGACGGCACGTGAGCCGGCTTCCACCGCCGCGCGAGCTGCTGGCCGAGCTGGTGGCGCTGCCGTCCGCCAGCTCGTTCGACCCCGCGCTCGACCAGGGCAATCGCGCCGTCATCGACCGGCTCGCCGCCCGGGCCGCCGAGCTCGGAGCGGCGGTGCGCATCGACGAGCTGCCGGGGACCGTCCCGCGCGCCAATCTGGTGGCGACGTTCGGCGCCGGCGACGGCGGCCTGGTGCTCGCCGGCCACACCGACACGGTGGCCGCCGAGCCGGGCGCCTGGAGCCGCGACCCGCTGCGGCTCACCGCGGACGGCGGACGGCTGTACGGCCTCGGAGCCTGCGACATGAAGGGGTTCTTCGCCGCGGCGCTGCACGCCGTCGACCGCGCCGCTCCGGCACGCCTGCGCGCGCCGCTGCACCTGGTGGCCACGGCCGACGAGGAGTGCGCGATGGAGGGGATCCGCGCGCTCGCCGAGGCCGGCCTGCCCCCGGCCCATCGGGCCGTGGTCGGGGAGCCGACCGGGCTCGCGCCGGTGCGGGCGCACAAGGGGGTGCTGATGGAGCGGGTCGTGCTCCACGGCCGCGCGGCCCACTCGAGCGACCCGGCAGGCGGGACGAGCGCCGTCGAGGGGATGGCCCGCGTGCTCCAGGCCCTGCTCGCCTGGCGCGACGAGCTGCAACGCGACCACCGCGACGAAGCCTTCGCCGTGCCGGTCCCGACGCTCAACCCGGGCGTGCTGCGGGGCGGCGACCGCCCGAACCGGGTCTGTGCCCGCTGCGAGCTGCAGTTCGATCTGCGCTCGCTCCCCGGGATGGACCAGGAAGCGCTGCGGATCGAGCTGTGCGCGCGCGTCACCCGGGCGCTGGCGGGGACGGGGCTGCGCTTCGAGCTGCGGTCGTTGTATCCGGGCACGGCGGCGCTGTGCACGCCGCCCGAGACGGCGCTGGTCCGCACCGCCGAGGAGCTCGCCGGACGGTCGGCGACCACCGCGCCCTACGGCACCGAGGCACCCTGGTTCGCCGCGGCCGGGATGGAAACGATCGTCCTCGGCCCGGGCGACATCGCCCAGGCCCACCAGCCCGACGAGTTCCTGGCGGCCGCCGCGCTGGAGCAGGCGGCGGCGCTGTACGCGGCGCTGATCGAGCGCCTGTGCGGCTGACCGGTCCGGCCGCCGCGGGCCGCGCCGCTCGCCCGGCTCAGCGCAGGTCCTGGGCGAGCCAGTGCTTCGCAAGCCGCAGGGCGACGTCGCTGGCCCCGAGGTTCCCGCCGTCGTGACCGGCGCCCACCGCACGGCTGCCCGGGCCCAGCGACCAGTCGAACAGCTCCGGATCCGCGAACCCCGGGTCATCGATGCCGAGGTTCCAGGTGTTGCTCTCGTGCGTCACGAACGGGCCCGCGTAGTACGCGGTCGGGTTGCCGAAGGCGATGTTGCCGTACGCCTGGTGGCGCTGGGTCTCGACGTCCCCGTTGAGGTCGAAGCCGAGCGCGCCGTTGTCGACGCTGGTGTTCTGCGTGAAGGCCAGGAACTCGCCCTGATTCCCATCGATGCCGTTGGCGCGGCAGCCGAGGGCCAGACATCCGGCGACGCCGTTCGAGGCGGCCCCGGTGGCCCCGCCCATCTTGAAGCCGTTGCCGTCGCCGGCGGGGCCGCCGCTCCAGTAACGGCCCGCGCCGTAGGCCACACTGTCGAGGACGCCGCTCTCCCGGGCGCGGAACAGGTCGAAGCCGTCGTCGCCGGCGTTCGCGGCGAAGCTCCGCACGAACCACACGTTCTCGCTGAACTCCCCGCTGTTGGCCGTCGCGGCGTAGCCGTCCGGCACGTTCGTCCCCGTCGTCTCGCCGTCTCCCAGGCGCCAGACGGCGCAGTCCTGCACGACGCAGTCCCGGGCGCCGAAGAACCAGATGCCGTCCTGGGCGCAATGGCTGACCCACAGGTCGGAGAGCGTGATGCCGGTCGCGCCCAGGACGCGGACCGCCTGCCCGTCGTACCCGTCGCCGCGGTCGGGCACGTTGCGCACGTGGAACCGGTGCCAGGTTTCGTTCGCCGCGTCGCTCGAGAACTGCAACGCCCCGGTGTTCGGCGCGACGCCCGCGGCGTCGAGCACCGGTCGGTCGTCGCCGTACCCCATCACCCGCGTCTCGGCCGCCCAGGCGGTCGCCCGGACCACCGGGGCCGACAGGACGTACGTGCCGCCCAGAACCAGCAGCGTCTCCCCGCTCGACAGCGCCGCCAGCCCCTCGTCGAGCGTCCGGAACGCCGTTTCGGGGCTCCGGCCGTCGCCGCTGCCGTCTCGACGGCCGTCGACGTACCAGTCGCCGCTCGTGGTCCCCGCGAGCGGCGGGAACGACTCGAGGCTCTTCGCCTCGCCGGCCACACCCAGCAACACGACGGCGTCCGCGTCCGCGTCCGCGTCCGCACCGACGTCCGCGTCCGCATCCGCGCCGACGTCCGCGTCCGCATCCGCGCCGACGTCCGCGTCCGCATCCGCGCCGACGTCCGCGTCTCCGTCGGCGGCGCTCACCTCCGTCTCGGCGCCGTCGCCACCCGTGTCGGTCGCGTCCGCGCCGTCCCAGGAATGGCAACCGACCAGGAGCCACGGGAGCAACCAGGACAGGTCACGCATGGAACATGCCCTCCCTCCCCGGAGCGCGGCGGACGACGGGAGACCGTGCGGCCTGGTGCGCCGCGGCTACTCGTGGCAGCTGAGGCCCGAGCAGTCGGACGACATGCAGCACAGGCAGGCGTCGTCGCCGCGGGTGGGGTCGAACCCGCAGCAGGCGTACGGCGCCAGGCCTTCGCACTGCACGAGGCAGTCGTTGAGGTAGACGTAGCCGTCGGGGCTGCACCACCAGGCCTGCGTGCGGTTGAAGCAGTCCTGGTCGTCGTAGAAGTCGCAGGAGCCGCTGATCTCGTAGCAGGTGCTGCCGAAGCACCACTGCGGCGCGACGCAGGCGCCCAGGCTGCAGAACTGACCGGCCGCGGCGCAGTCGAGACAGGTCGAGCCGTAGATGCCGCAGGCCGAGTCGGTCGGCGAGGGGACGCAGGTCGTGCCGACGCAGCACCCGGCGCAGTTCGTCGAATTGCAGGTCGGCGTCCCGCCGGTGCAGACCCCGCCGCTGCAGTACTGGCCGACGGCCGCACAGTCGAGGCAGGTCGAGCCGGCGGCGCCGCAGGCGCCGTCGGTCGGCGGGTTGACGCAGCTGTTGCCGACGCAACACCCGGCGCAGTTCGTCGGACCGCAGGTCGGCGTTCCGCCCGTGCACACGCCGCCGACGCAGCTCTGGCCGGCCGCACAGCCGTAGCAGGCCCCGCCGCCCGTGCCGCAGGCCGCCGTGCTGCCGCCGCCCTGGCACACGTTGCCCAGGCAGCACCCCGAGCAGTTCGACGGGCCGCACGTCACGTGATCGTCGTCGGACGACGTGATCAAGCACGACGCCCCGACGCCCAACGCCACCACCGCCACCAGACCCGACAGCTTGCGCATTCCAACCCTCCTTCCCTCGCCCCGCAGGGACACCCGATCAGGGTGAACCGACGGCCGGTCGAGGTCAAGCTGCACGGACGGCCCGGGGGGCCGGACGATTCAGGCGGCCCCGGCGCTCCGAATCGCCGGCACACCGTGCGCCGGACGGGACGGACCGTCGGACGGGACGGCGTTGGTCGTTCCGGCCGACCCGTGCTATGGTCGCCGGGACGACGGCATGGGGCCGTCGCCCGAAACCGCCGGACCGTCGGCCGGGTTCGCGCACTGGAATTCCCGTGCAGGACACCCGGTTTCGTCGTTTCCGGCCCCACGGTGCCGACATGTCCGGATTGCTCCCACGCGTTCCCTCGTTCCTCGCGGTCCTGCTGCTCGCGGGCTTCACCGCCTGCGTCGCCGACGACGAGCCGCCGATCGACGACCCGCAGGACGACTTCCCGCTGACCGATCCCGACGCCTTGCGCGCGGGTGCGCCGTCCAACGACGAGCTGCCGAGCGAGGGGAAGGCCGACGAGCTGCTGCCGGCCAGCTTCGACCTGGTGGCGACCCAGTCGCCGGTGCGCAACCAGGCCAGCCGCGGCGTCTGCTCGATCTTCGGCACGATCGCGCTGATGGAGCACCTGTACATCGTCGAGGGGACGATCCCGAATCCGGACTTCAGCGAGCAGTTCCTGCAGTGGTCGACGAAGTTCGAGGCGCGGGAATTCCAGCACACCGGCGGGTCGAGCGCCCAGGTCAACATCAACACGCTCAACCGCTTCGGCGGCGTGTTCGAGACCGACTGGCCCTACGAGACCTCGCCGTGGACCGCGAGCAACAACCCGGACTGCGGGCTGCCGGAGGCCGAGCGGCCGCTGGTCTGCCACACGAACGGGGAGCCGCCGGCGAGCGCGCTGGCGGCGCAGCGCTGGCGCATCCCGCGCGGCCGCTGGGTCAACTCCCGGCCGGAGAGCCTCAAGTCGCACCTGTACAACGCCCGCACCGCCATCCAGGTCGGTGGCGACTTCTACTACCAGGCTTGGGGCCACGGCGGCTCGCGCATCCCGAAGTACGGCGGCTACCGCGACTTCGGCTACGTCGTGACGCCGAGCGCCGAGGACATCGCGTCGAGCAACGAGCACCGCGCCGGGCACTCGTTCCTCCTCGTCGGTTGGGACGACAACCTCGAGGTCCAGGCCATCGCGCCGGACGGCACGCTGGCCGTGGACGCCGCGGGCAACCCGGTGATGCAGCGCGGGTTCTTCCTGTTCAAGAACAGCTGGGGCACCGGCTGGGCCACCCGCAACCCCAAGGGCGCCGGCTACGGCTGGATCTCCTACGACTACGTGTCGGACTACCTGAGCGCCTACGTGAGCGACAAGCCGCAGGTCTCGGTGGCCGAGGTCTGCAACGACGGCCGCGACAACGACTTCAACGGCCAGACCGACTGCGCCGACCCCGCCTGCGCCTCCGACCGCGCCTGCATCGACCCGCTGGGTTCCTACGTCAACAACACCCCGACCCCGATCCCCGACAACGACACGACCGGTATCTCCAGCACGATCGAGGTGGCGGAGGGCGGCGTGATCAGCAGCCTGCAGGTGGAGGTCGACATCACGCACACCTACGCCGGCGACCTGACCCTGCGGCTGTCCAAGGGCTCGACCACCGTCACGCTCCAGGAGCGCGAGGGCGCCGGCGCCGACGACGTGCGCAAGACCTGGGACGTCGACGAGTTCGACGGTCAGGACGCCGCCGGCACCTGGACACTGCAGGTCATCGACTCGGGCCGCGCCGACACCGGCACGCTCAACCGCTGGTCGCTCACCATCACCCGCTGCGCCGGCGACGACTGCGATTCGGAGCCGACCACGCTGACCGGCAGCAACGAGACCCCGGTCGCCATCCCGGACGACGACCCGGCGGGGATCACGAGCGCGATCCCGATCACCGGCGCCGGCAACGCGGCGGCGGTCCGGGTGACGATCAACATCACCCACCCGTTCCTCGCCGACCTGGTGGTCTCGGTGTCCAAGGACGGCGGCGCACCGGTCGAGCTCTTGCGCGAGGACTACGTGGAGGACACGGTGCTCGTGCGGACCTTCCCGGTCGACGCCTTCAACGGCCAGCCGGCCGCCGGCAGCTGGACCCTGCACGTCGCCGACATCGCCGGCGGGGACGTCGGCACGCTCAACGCCTGGAGCATCGAGATCGTCACCGGGTAGGCCGCGCCGGCCCCCCCAGCCCGAAACGCGCGATCTTCCGGATCAGGTTGCGCCGGCTGACGCCGAGCAGCGTCGCCGCGTGCGTCCGGTTGCCCCGCGTGCGCCGCAGCGCCTCGACGATCCGCTCCCGCTCCAGCGCCTCCACGTCGGCGTGCAGCCCGGCGCGCCGACCCCGCCCCACCGACCCCGCGGTGGCCCGGGCCAGCTCCGGCGACAGGTGCTCCGGTTCGAGCTGCGGCGCGTCGCCGGAGAAGACCCACAGCCGCTCCACCTCGTGCCGCAGCTCCCGGACGTTCCCCGGCCAGCGGTAGGCCTGCAGCCGCTCGAGCAGTCCCGGCGCGAACGGCCGGTCCCGGCCGTCCCGCCGCGCCAGCGCCCGCCGGAAATGCTCGGCCAACAGCGGCACGTCCTCCGGCCGCTCCCGCAGCGGCGGGAGGCGCAGCGTCAGCACGCTCAACCGGTGCCAGAGGTCCTCGCGAAAGGCGCCCTGTCGCACCAGCGCCGGCAGGTCCCGGTTCGTGGCCGCGACGAGCCGCACATCGACCTGCCGCGCGGCCGTGGACCCGACCGGGGTCAACGTGGCGTCCTCGAGCACCCGCAGCAGCTTGGCCTGCAGCGCCGGGCTCATCTCCCCCACCTCGTCCAGGAACAGCGTCCCGCCGTCCGCCGCCTCGAACAGCCCCTTGCGGTCCGCCACCGCCCCGGTGAACGCCCCGCGGACGTGGCCGAACAGCGTCGAGTCGAGCAGGGTCTCGGGGAGCGCCGAGCAGTTCTGGGAGACGAACGGCCCGCCGGCCCGGTGCGAGCGGCGGTGCACGGCGTGGGCCGCCAGCTCCTTGCCGGTCCCGTTCTCGCCCGACAGGAGCACGGTCACGTCGGTCCGCGCGGCCCGCTCCAGGCGGCGCAGCAGCTCGCGCACCGCCGGACTGGCGCCCACGATCCCGTCCGGGACCCCGTCCTCGACGGCCGCCGCACCACCCGCAGTCGCCGGGCCGTCCAGCGCCGCCCGCCAGGCCGCCAGCAGCTCCCCCGCCCGCCCGTCGTCCAGCTCCAGGCCGCAGACCCGCCGCAGCGCCTCGATCAACGCCCGTCGGACGTCCTGTTCCGGCCCGGCTTCGTGGTGGTATAAGCGTCGTGACATGGGCGCGCTCAGAGACATCCTGTTCTTCATCATCCTATTGGGGGTGCTGATCTTTGTCCACGAGCTGGGCCACTTCATGTGGGCGAAGATCTTCGGCGTCAAGGTCTTCAAGTTCTCGCTGGGCTTCGGCCGCACGCTGATCGGCTTCCGGCGCGGCGAGACCGAGTACGTCGTCTCCGCCATCCCGCTCGGCGGCTACGTCAAGATGCTCGGCGAGGGCCCCGAAGGCGGCGACGGGGTCGACGCCACGGTCTCCGACGACCCGGAGGCCCGCCGGCCGGAGGATGCCGGCCGGGCGTTGACCGACAAGCCGATGTGGCAGCGGGCCGTGATCATCATCGGCGGCCCCGCGATGAACCTGCTGTTCCCGATCTTCATCTACTTCTTCCTGTTCCTCGGTCGCGACACAATCCTCCCCGCCTCCGTCGGGACCGTCTTCGCCGGCACCCCGGCCGCCGCCGCCGACCTGCAGCCCGGCGACCTGATCGTCGAGGTCGACGGCACGACGGTTCACGGCTTCGAGGACGTGGTGGCGGAGGTCGAGGGCCGCCCGGGCGAGCCGCTGGAGTTCCGCATCCGGCGCGGCGACCAGGAGTTCACGCGCACGATCACCCCGGCGGTGGCCGAGGAGGTGATCCCGATCATCGGCTTCGTGAACGAGGTGGGCCGGATCGGCGTCTCGCCGTTCTACCGCGCCCCGATCCTCGGCCCCGCCGAGCCCACCGCCGAACCGCTCGACCTGCAGCCGTTCGACGAGGTGTTCACGCTCGACGGCCGTCGCGTCCGCCGCCACATCGACCTCGAGCGCTCCCGGGTCCGGGCCGACGGCACGCTGGACGTCGGCCTGCTGCGCGGCGCGGCGGTGCGCACCGGACTGGGCACCGTGTTCGTCGCCGAGGCGGTGCGGCTGTCGGCCCATGCCCCCGCCGGCACCCCCGCCGACCGCGCGCTCGGGGCCACCACCTCCGACCTGCTCGTCTCCCGCGTCCGCCCCGGCTCGCCCGGCGACCGCGGCGGATTGCAGGTCGGCGACCGCCTGCTGCGCCTGGACGACAAGCCGCTCGTCACCTGGCTCGACGTCCAGCTCTCCCCGGAGCGCGACTCCGCCGGTCCGCACACCTTCCTCGTCGACCGCGACGGCCGCGAGCGGCGGGTGACCGTCGAGCTGCACCCCGAGACCTGGCGCGACCCGCTGGGCCAGGAGCACCAGCGCTTCTCGCTCGGCGTCAGCGGCTACACCCGCAGCCAGACCGACGACCCGGTGCCCAACCCGAACCGCGTCTCCCGCGCCTTCTTCGGCGCGTTCGAGGAGACCGGCCACGTCATCCACCTCACGGCGCTGGGCTTCGCCGCCATCTTCCAGGGCCGCGTGGGCGTCGACACCATCGGCGGTCCGGTGCTGATCTTCGACGTCGCCGCGCAGTCCGCCGAGGCCGGCGCGACCTCGTTCCTGTGGGCGATGGCGCTGATCAGCATCAACCTCGGCATCCTCAACCTGCTGCCGATCCCGATCCTCGACGGCGGCCAGCTCCTGTTCTTCGGCATCGAGGCGGTCCGCCGCAAGCCGCTCAGCCGCAAGTTCAAGGAGCGGGCCCAGTTCGTCGGCCTGGTCCTGATCCTCGCGCTCGTCGCGCTCGCCCTGCGCAACGATATCGCCCGGCGCTGGACCGACATCCTCGGGCTGTTCGGCTGCAACTGAGGCCATGCCCCGCCCCCGGGTCGAGCTCCACGCGGTTCCGGGCCTCCCGGCCCGCGCCGCCGCGGCGCTCGCCTTGCAGCTCGTCGAGCGCGACCGCGCCTACGTCACCAAGGCGCTCGAGACCGCCGGCCGCGAGCTGGGGCTCGCCGACCCGGCGCTGCGCGCCGACGCCACCGAGCTGGCGCTCGGCACCTGGCGCTGGCGCGGCATCGTCGACGCACGACTCGCCCCGCTGCTCCCGCGCGGCCTCGCGTCGCTCGATGACCTGACCCGCCAGCTGTTGCGCCTGGCTGCCTACGAGCTGCTCGGCCCGCATCCGGTGCCGC